>JAUWZR010000255.1 GCA_030615235.1 Promethearchaeota archaeon | reverse complement strand
AAATGGCCGAAACAATGGGCACCAATAACTGGCAATCTTTTATAAGAATACTTTTTAACATTTATAGCAATGAATAATGCTACAGTGTAAAATTCTTCCTTCGAAATCGTTAATTCTCTTGGAAAGCGTCCTATCGGGATTGCTATCTGAATTTGCCATGCAATATTTCGATCTAATAGGAAGTTTTTTATCTTATCTAATTCATTTAAATTAGTTTTACTTACTGCTGTAATTACACTAACGGGTAATCTTTCTTCTTTTAACCTGTTAATCGCATCTAGTGTTTTTTCAAATGATCCTGGAATACCTCTAAGATAATCGTGAACTTTAGCCGAACCTCCATCCAAACTTAATGATACGCAGTCAACTTTTAGGTTTTTTAATTTTTGAATGTTATTAATTAAAGTTAATCCATTAGTAACAATTGATAATTCTAGCTTATTCTTTTTAATTTCTCTCGCAATTTCATACCAATCATCTCTAATTAATGGTTCTCCTCCCATTAAAGCAACTCCTTTATAACCACAATCATGGATTTCCCTAACTAATTTTAAAGATTCTTCGGTATTCAGTTCATCAAGACGGGTTTTTCCCGCTTTTGATCCACAATGAATACAATTACTATTACATTTTAGTGTAATTTCCCATACAGCGCAAGAGGGTTTAATTCTTTGAGATATTAGAGATGTAATGCTTGGCATATCTTTAATTTGAATTCATTTTATTAAATTACAAATTATGAAGTAAATTATTAAATATTTCCATCCACAAGGCATATCTATTGAAAAATTGCTTTTTCCCATTAGGATTATAAAATAAGAAAAAATGGTGCTTTTAAAGCTTTAAGGTGCACTTTTCTAACAATTTAAAAGGTTGGATATTATCCGAGTTAGAACAATTAGGATTCTGTCATTAAGTTTTGTATGTTTATACTAAGCGGACGGAACTCGTATCTTAGGACAACCAAATTTCAAGAGATGTGACATACGATATCCATGAAAGAAGAATTTCTTTAGTTTAGTATTAGGTCGTTATATAAAGCAAAAATTCCTTGTTCCTAATTTTCCTTTTCCTTTAAATAGCTCTGTTTTATAAGTATTACATGATCAATACGCCAGATTCAAAAATTTCTAATCAGATAAAATGCTCTATTTGTCGAGCCGACATTAAAGATCGCCACACTTTGTATCAATCCAGCTTAAAACTGGGAGTGATATGTAAGATTTGCCAAGAACAATTCTCTGAAGACGACATCGAGATGATTGTAAACATGTTTTTTGCGTTTGGTGGATATTTCGGACAGTTCGATAAATCCGAGTTTTCTATAGATGAGCTAATCGTTGAGTTTGCAGAGCAATTAGACGCAGGCAACTCGACCTTTCATTTACAGAATGTGAAGATGTGGCACAAAATTTTAACGCACGGTATTGCTCCTAAAGAGTTTTTAAAAGAACTTTCTATGTACGTTGATCAAGGTTTTCCTTAGAGAAAGGAAGAATCATAATTGATCACATAATTTTTTTATTGGTTTGAATCTCAATTTTACATTAAGTATAATTAAATTATGATCCATAAGTATTAATCAATTTATTTTGAAATTTTGAAATAGTATAGGATGTAAAAGAAAATGGGAGAAATCTGCCCTTTCTATGAGCATATTTAAATATATCTTTTTCTTTAATATTATTGGTTAAAATTTGGGTGTTTCAAATTAGAAATGACCCAGAATTTATTACATTTAAAATAGGAATCTTCTCATATAGATTAAAGAATTGAAATATTTAAAAGGGGATATCCATTATGGTTTTAATAAATATTGGTCCAATACTTGCACTTTCTGCATTTATTTTTACTTATTCTTTTACTCAATTACTATTATTTCATTTTAGAAAAAAGTTAGGTTATATCCCCTTATATTCTTTTGTGAGTATTACAATAGGTTTTTTTAACTATTTTGCTATGGGTAAGATTATGCTTGATGTTACCAATGAAATTCAGTTTGTATTATTCAATACAACTCTTGTAGTTGGTGTCATCTCTACAGCATTTTTGTTGTTTTTGCTGGATGAACCTGTTCACATTAGAAATTTTTTTTATACTATTATCATTGCTGAGGTTTTTACATGGGTTTATCCTGCTCTTAGCTATTTTTTTCTAACTCTAGATCCATCACATGTATATTTAGCAAATCCATGGGTGATAGATATTTTTGGGGTTTCTGCGTTAATCGCATTTGCTAGTACAGTCGCTCTTGTATGTGATATCATTTTTGTTATTGTTTTTTTTCATCAAGTTAGGAAAAGACTAAAAAAACCCATTTTTGCTCCTATAATTGGAATTTTGGCATTTGTCGGTGCATTAATTATTGATGCTATAGTTTTTCCAGCTATAAAATCCTTTTTCCTTTTAATTGATTTTGAAGATTTATTTTTTCGTATTCCTCGTTTCATGTTATCTTCTTTTATTTATTCCGTAATAATTCTTTCATATGCTCATTTGACAACAAAGGGAGAATATTTCTTTTATAATGCTTCTAGATCATCATTAGACATATTATTGGGGCGTACTACCATACCAATAGAGATGTTTTTAGCAGAAAAACGGAGAGCAGAAATTTTATTCGATTTGATGGGTCATGATATGGGAAATGCCCTTCAAGTATATACTACTGCTTTACAATTATTAAAAGATCAATTTCCTCATCTCAAAGAATCTTTGTCTTTAAGTATATTAAATGATACATTCAACCGTATGAATCAGATTAATAATATCATTAAAAGATTGGGAAATTTGTATTATATCAATCGACATACTATTAGAACAAAAAAAATGGTTTTACCCTTAATTTGTCGAAAAGCTATTTCTGAAGCGCAAAAAATATATAATGAAGTGGAATTCAACTTTAGTGATAAATCCGAAGGTGATTTGACAATAAAGTTCAATCCTTTTCTCCAAGATGCTATATTTGCTATATTAGAAAATGGAGTAATTCATAATAAATCTAAAAACCTAGGAATGAAGAAAGTCAATTTATTATTAAAAACAATGGGTCGGCGTAGAAATCAAGCGATCATATCTATAATTGATAATGGCAGTGGGATTTCTAATAAATTAAAAAAAATATTTTATAATCCTTTAAAAAACATCAGTATTAGAACAGGATTGGGGTTTGTTACGTTGAAAATTGCTACTGATTTTTCTAATGGTCGTTATACAATTGAAGATTTTACAATAGATTCAGAAAAGGGAACGAAAATTGATATAAGGATTCCAATTTTAGAACAATAATCATA
>JAUWZR010000213.1 GCA_030615235.1 Promethearchaeota archaeon | reverse complement strand
GTAATTTCTATGCCTTTTTGGGGCATAATCATATCTGCACGCCGGGTCTGACTCCAATCTCATCACAAGGTTATACCATAGCTTGATTAAGAGCCCATTTTTGATGCAGTAAATTGTTGATTAATAAACTCAGGATGTGAGCATAACTTTGCACGCTTAATCACGGGTTATCATAAGCGTCCTCGAATATGCTAATGTTCCTTCATCATTTTCCCAAGTAATAATATAAAAAACAAGCTAAAAAATTTATTCTATTTTAGTGGAAAATTAAATTACTTTTGGTTAATAAGAGTTAAGAGGTCATTATACGAACCCAATAATTGCTTGATTTTGGGATGATTTAATCCATCCTTAGGAATGCCTTCAAATATAGCTTTTCCATCATTTAAGACAAGCATTTTATCTGCCCAATTTTCTATAAAAAAAAGATTGTGAGTAGTAAATAAAATTGTCATTTTTTGTTCTTTTTTAAGGGTTTTAAAAATTTGTAGGTGGTTATATATTGATTTAAAATCAAGATTTGCGAAAGGTTCGTCTAATATTAATAGTTTTGGCTTCATTACTAATAGCCCTGCTAAAGCAGCTCGTTTTTTCTGCCCCCAAGATAAATCGTATGGAGAATTTTTAGCATATTGCGATAAATTAACAGCCTCGAGCGCCCATTCAACTCTCTTGTTCACTTCAGGCTCTTCAAGTCCAAGATTCCTTGCTCCAAATCCTATATCTTCTCTTATAGTTGGAGCAAATAATTGGTCGTCTGGGTTTTGAAATAAAAATCCTATTTTTTGCCTAAGTCTCCATAGTTGTTTTTTATCTCTAGTTAAGATTTCGTTAAAAATTTTAATAGTTCCAGATTTAGGTTTCAGTAAACCAACTAATAATCTAAGAAACGTAGTTTTACCAGACCCGTTATTCCCTGTTAAAGCATAGATCGAATTTTCTTTTATAGTTAACGATAAATCGTTAAGAGAAAAATTTGAATTATACTCAAAATTTAAATTTTCCACTTCTATTAGACTAATAATTGTAAAACCCCCATGTATATCTGTTCTAGATTGATAAAATAGATGAAAGAAATCATAATAAACACAAACATTATTACTATTAGTATATCTGCTAATTTTATTTTCTTCGAAGAAAAGGTGATTTTACCAGAAAAACCCCTCATTTTTAAACTCTCATATAATTTTTCGCTTCTTTCCATATTGTGTACTACATTCTTTCCCATTATGAACCCATGAGTTTTAAGCCTTTGCCAATATGATGTAAAGTTTTTTCCTCTTAAATCTTGTGCTTCCAGTACTTTTCTATTAGATTTTGCGAGAATTGGGATGTAATGAAGCATGATAACTATACTACCTATAAAAAATGGGGGAATTGCTCTTAGTTTAGTTAATGCTTCAATAAATTCAGAATAAGTTAGAGATGTTAGAAAAGTTAAGAATACAAATGCCGCCCCTATAATTCGAAAAAATAGATTTAAAGCATAAGTTAATCCTTCTACATAAATATTTAGTGAAATTCCAATGTTCAATTGAAAGAATACGGTGTTTCCAATATAGAAAGGGACAAAAATTGTAATAAGAAGTATAAATGGAGTTAACGCTTTAAGTTTTGATATTATCTTTATTAGATGTAAACGAAAGACCAAATTGAAAAATAGAACAAAGAGAATAATCGTAATTACTAAATAAACATCGTTAATAATAAGAAAGGGGATAACTAATATAAACGGGAGAATAAAACGAATTAAAGGATGAATCTTATTTAAGAAATTTTTCTCATCTTCGTGTTTGAAAGGTAATTCTATGTCCAATTTATTATATCTCCTTAAATTTCTATTAATTAGCGAAATTCATAAGAATAATCCTTATATAAAACTCAAATGGCTCCAAATTGATACTTCATATTAATTTATAAAATTATCATATCGTTTAATAATAATACTAAATTATAATTTAATATTATTCATAACAAAAAAATTAATCGATAATAAAATATTGGGAAATAAAAAATGCATATACCTGATGGATTATTAGACCCTATAACAACTCTCGTACTTTGGATTGTTACCATTACTTTTATGATTCTTGGATATTTTAGAATGGGTAGGATGTTTGAAAAAGAGGATTCTGAAAAGTTGATCCCCTACATAGGAGTATTGGCAGCAATTATTTTTGCGTTTCAGTTTGTTAATTATCCAGTTCCAGGAGGAACTTCTGGTCATTTGGTTGGAGGTACTCTAGTAGCCATTATACTTGGTCCTTGGGCGTCAGTTATAGTATTATTTTTAATTTTAGTTATCCAAAGTCTTTTTGGAGATGGGGGCATTACAGCGATAGGGGCAAATACTTTTAATATGGGGATAATTAGCGGTATTGTAGGTTTCTATTTAGTTATGTTATTCGTAAGAATTTTGAATAATACATCACTAAAAAAGGAATTAAAAGTTACAATTGCAACTGCTATTGGATCTTATATATCCATTGTTTTAGCCTCTTTCATTTGTGGTATTGAAATTGGTATTAGTGGCACAATTCCAATTGAAATTGCCGTTCCGGCTATGGTTTTTTGGCATATCCTAATAGGTATAGGTGAAGGAATAATCTCTGCTTTAATTGTATATTATATTTATAAAACTAAGCCTGATTTTATTACAACTGAATCAATACTGAAGGTGAAATAAAAATAAGCGTAATAAAAAGGAATAAATGGCCTTTAATCACAATTCTAACCGTTATTACTGGGCTTATGGTTGTAATAGCAGTAGGTTTTACAATTGGATTTCTCTCTGAAAATCCTGATGGATTAGAAAGAGTTTTAATAGATTATTATGGTGAAGAATGGCTTGAAAATTTGTTTTCTCCCTGGATTCCTTTCTTAAGTTGGATTACTAACGATTATGTTGCAGGAATCATCGGTGTTATTCTTTCTATAACAGTATTGATGGGCACATTTTATCTAATTACTCGCTTAAAGAAAAAAAAATTAGAATAAACAGTTATTTCAGAGGTGACATCACATCAGAAAAACAAAAAATTTATTCAAATGCTCTACTCTCAGGTTTATAATACAAATTTAAATTAAATAGTTTCATCTTAAATTAATGAACTTAATTTTCTTCGTAAAATCAGCAACAGTTAATATTAGCAGGTATACGATTAAAGATATCCCCGGATCATCGGGAAGACTTGATGTGATTTCAAGATGCATTTTATCGGCGATTATAAATGGAAATGATCTTGAAGAAAATATCCAAATTTGGATTTTTCTAGATAAGTATGGAACATTTGTTTTTGACTCTGATCTGTTCAATAATGAGAGTTTTCCAAAAAACGAAATTCTTTTGACAGATTTTTTTGTAGAATTTATTAAAAAAACGAAAAAAGGGGAAAAGTATCCCGAAACTCCATTGGACTCAATTAAATACTCAAAATTAGATATCTTTGACGCTATTAAGAACTTCGTTGAAAAAAAATATAAAGTTTATACGTTGGACGAGAACGGGATGGATTATAAAGAAGTTTTTGAGGAACTGAATTCAAAGGATAATTTGCTATTTATTCTAGGAGATCAAAGTGGTGATCTCCTCAATAATAAAGAATTGAAGAAGTTGAATTTGGTAAACATAAGTCTAGGAAAAAAGCGATCTTACTTGGCTTCATCTACGATTCGATTAATTAAAATGAATCTGCAATTATTAGTATGATAAATTTTTTATTTTAGAGTACTTTTAAATTTTATTATCGTTAAAACTTAATAATGATTAAATGTTGAGCAAAATAGAACAAGCTACTAATAAAAGGAGCAATCAGAGAAGAATTTTAGAAATATTTGTAGAGCTCCCGGCTAAAAGATTAGTTAAATATGGATTTACACCAAATATTCTTTCATTTTGTGGTTTTTTCTGTTCAATAGCTGTTGCTATTTTACTCTCATTAGGAGGTTTACATTTTCCCTTTCCTATAGCGTGGATCGTCCCATTTTTGATGTTCTGGGCGGGTGCTTTTGATGTGTTCGATGGAGAAGTAGCCCGGATGACTCATAAAATTTCCAATTCAGGAGCTTTTTTAGATTCGATCCTAGATCGCCTTTCTGATGCCGTTATAGTCTTAGGGTTAGTAATAGGCGGATATTATAATTACATAATTGGATATACGATATTATTCTTAATTATAATGATTTCTTATATTCGCGCCAGAGCTGAAAATGAAGGTATCGATATGAAAGGCGTAGGCTTTATGGAAAGAGCTGAAAGATTAATCATTTTAT
>JAUWZR010000051.1 GCA_030615235.1 Promethearchaeota archaeon | reverse complement strand
AGTTAATGCATCAATAGCAGCTTGAACATTAATTCTTCCATATCCCTCATGGACATCTTTCAGATTATTTAATAATCCATTAAAAAGAGTTGGCGAGTAATCACTTTCATCTATTTCTGTTTTAGGATCGTCCTCTCTTTCGAGATTTGTCTCTGATGCAGTCATGAGTAATACTGCTTTTAGCATTTTTACCCATTTTGTAAGATTCTGGTTGTTCCATTCAGCCCAACTCCCCCATTTGGCATCAATTAAAATGTTGATTACCGCAGAAACGATCGCGGTTGAGATGGAAGTCCCAATTAAAGCGGTTGTATCATTAGATTTTCCATCTGCACTTACAATTGAGCGATGACCGGGTATTATACTGCCTCCTGGTGCTACAACGTCTGGTTTCAGAACACTCTCTCCAACCTCTCTCCCCATGCTGCTATAGGAGGTTATCATATCCTTATCATTAATAGCGCCAACAACTATAGCATCTTTATTTACGCCTAAACTGTTAAAAGGCTTCACACCTTCAATACCATTATTTCCAGCAGCAATAACGACTAAAATATGATTGTCGACGACTTCTTCAATAACTGCATTAATTGCAGTTACATCTTCTCCTATTGTTCCAATGCTTAAACATACGGAAATTATTTGATGAGTAGTTCTGTTTTGGATCACGCTTGCCATTGCTGATATTAAGTCTGATACATATCCCTGCCCTGAACCATTTACAACTCTGTAACTCAGAATTTTGGTAGCGTTAGCGATTCCATTAAAATGGTTATAGTTCTCATAATATGATTCCGGAAAGAATGAAATCGAAGAATTGAAAGAAAAAGCTGGATTAGTATTACTTTTTTTATGATATTTAACATAAACATTATAGATTCCTCCTTTATTTGGGGGGCCATTATGGATTATTGAATAGAGTTGATTAGGATTTTGAATGGTGCTCGAATTAACTAATGTAGAATTATAAAACAATTCCAGCCAAAAAGTATCTATTTCATTCGTTTGAAAATCGAAACTGGAATTTATTCCAATTTTTGTGCTACTTTTAGACATATTAATAGTGAGAATCTTAAAAGAATAATTTTTTGATGGCAAATAATCCTCAAATAGCTCCAAATGTGTGTAATTTCCATACAATTTAATAACTGAAGGGCTACTAGATTTATTGGTAAGGACGCCAGTGCCTGCAATAACAGAAGATATAAATGTTCCGTGGCCATTTTTATCAGATATCAAATCATTATCAACAAAATTTTGCCAACCTACAACTTTATCTCGTAAAAAGGCTTGATTAGGATTGATACCGCTATCTAAAACTGCGATAGAGGAATCAGTATCACCGTTATAACCATTGTTATACCATGTGGCATTAACTGATTGTGTTTGAGCGCTAGCATAATTCATCTGAACTTCAATAATCTCATCGGTATCGATATTAATATCGGGAAATTCACTCTTAAATGAAGATAAATTTATTGAAGGGATTGTTCCCGCAAAACCTGAGAATTCACTAAATAAACCATTCCAATCTTCATGCTCTTTTAAAATACCACCATAAAACACAAATCTATTTTTTGCGCTTACATCATAATTTGAATTATTAAAAAAAACTATTACATTTTTGTTACCATTGTTTGATGAGCGTAAAGTATCTGAGAATTCTTTTTGTTTCACAAGATTCACACCGTTTAAATCTAAAGTTTGAAATTCCAAAAGAAGACTAACACCGATATTTAATCCAAGGATAAGAAGTAAGACAACAAGAAATTTTGAAACTTTTTTCAACTTCTCATTTCACCTCTAACTTCACTGCTATTTTTATTATAACTCTGCTCTTTGGAAATTGAATTAAATCGGTCTCTTAAGGTATTTTCAACTTTTAGAACAGATTCACTGTGTGATACCTTAAAAAGTATCAATTCATTTCTCTTAAGTTCATACTTTTTAGCTTTATATTTCTTAGTTTTCCATATAAAAATCGTTAAAGTAATAAGCGCTGCAAGGGCTGGACCTAGTACAAACAAAACACTAATTTCTTCTGGGATTATAACTTTAACTTCAATAGAATTCGATGTTTCTATTACTTTTTGTAAGTAGAAATATTCAATACTCGCAGGTTTCAGTCTGATTAAAGCTTGTTTAGTCGCTTGAATTTTATATGAAAATGAAATTTTCTCATCTGGTTGCAAGCTCGCAGTAGTATAAATAAGATTTCCGCTAATTAATTCAAATTCAACATTTGTAAAGCCAATTGCATCACTAATGGTAATATTTTCCGCACAAATATTCCCTGTGTTAGTAACCGTTATGTTTACGATAATATAATCCCCAATTTCTATTTGATCTCGATGAACTGTTTTTAATATTGAGAAATTGATAAAACCAAGAATCAACGGCTTTGAAGAAGCGATTTGAATCGTTTTTTCCTCTAAACTATTGAAATAATTAACTGAAGGGTAGTAGTATCCTTTCCATCCATTTTTTTTTACAGAAATGTTAAAACTTATTACCTCATTATACGAAATTTCTGGTGTAACCAAATTCTTCTTACCAATATGCGCCAAATCTCCGTATTGATCGTTAAATGAAAGGGATAAATTTGGAATCATTAATCCATATGCAATATTTTTAATATAAATTGACAAGTTAAATGTTTCATCGATTTCTGGGGCTAAAGTTGTGGAATTACTATAAATCTCAACCGTTCTAATAAAAGGTTTACGCGAAAAATAATCGATTGGAGCAGAAAAATACACATCGTTTGGATGAGATTGCAACTTTGTAGAATTTAAATTTTGAATAAATTCTAAATTGTTATAGCTAATTGTTGTATTACTAATTGTAGCCGAATTTGGAATGTAATAAGAAAAAGAAATTTGTTTTTTCGCAGAGGGAGCAAGTTCAGGAAGACTAAACTTCAAATAGTTTTTTTCGATTGTAAAGTTGGAAGGATTATAAATAATTCCAGGGACCATAATTGATATATTAACATTTCTAGCGATATTTGAACCTATATTGCTAAAAACTAAAGTATAGTTATTTATCTCTCCCGTACTTGAACTATAGCTAGATAAGTAAGCATATGAGGAAATAGAAGCCATGTTATAAGTACTTAAAGAGATTGTATTTGATGTTCTAATGTATTCAACTTTACCACTTGAAGATGTATAAATAACTCTAGAGCCTAAAACAGCATATTCGTTAACATCTCTGAAATAAAATTCTATATCTAAATCATTTATAGAAATATTAAATTTGGTTGAATTCATTCCTTTTATTTTTAAGATAATTGGATGGTTGTCTCTTTCAGCAGGATCAAAAATCCATTCAAGTGTCCCCTGGTCTTTAATAAATGTGTAAGTCGATGTGTTATTGATTGTTGTAGTCAAATATGGGGATATATCCTGAAAAACCTCTGAAGAAAAATTAAAAACTTCAAAATTCAACACATCATTAGTGTCTGTGTAATTAGCAATAATTGAAATTCTATCTAAAGAATTGTTAGTTAGGTCTATCACAGTTTCGTTCATAAAAAGAAAGTGTACCTCGATCTCGTGTTGATCAATATATTTCTGTTCTGATTCGATGATCCATTCTTGGTTATCGTTGTTTAATGCCATTTGAGGAGAAGTTCCGTCAATTGATATCCCCGAAATTATCGAAGGTATCTGCGGAAAACTTTCTTTAATAGTAAAATTGTATCTATAAAAAGAAGAAAATGTATCAAACCCTTCAATCGAAAAATTTTCATAAGTATAAGAAAACGCTTTATTTGGCTCTAACTTCCAATTTTCATTATTCCAAATACTCTGTTCATTCGTGAAAGTATCTTTTAGCGAATCTGAAGATATACCTATTGCATCTAACGAAGAAATTAATTGTGGGTTACCTATTGCTATTAAATCTATCACATGATCCATATTTTCGTTATAGGGTAAGTAATTACTGAGATTATTAAGATCTGGAAAATAGGTATCTACTATTCCTGCTCCTGTCGTATCAAAATAAAAAATGCGCGGATTCTTATCAAAGTTAAAAAAATCCTCCAAAGATGTGTATTGACCAGCATACTCAGTTCTGGCGACTTCCCATATTGCTTCTTTAAGATCCTCATCAAGTCCTAAAAGCACTCCGATCGGTCCTACGATTATCGAAAAAATATCATCGAGCTCTATAGGTATTGGAGTAGGAACTCCCCAAGCAGTTTCGTTACCTACATTTGTAGCTGTAATATTAAATGAAAAGTCTTTAAAGACTCCATTTGAGGCATTACCACCAATTAATTCTTTTGTAATAAGTAAATTGGGTTCTGAATTTGAAATTTTATATGTAATAACTAACTCGTCAATTGGATTAAAAATTCCTGTAGGTATACCTGGTAACCCTTGAATACCGAATAGATGCATGAAATTTATAATATCTGCTTCGTCGTTCAGGTTTATTGGTTTAACATAACTTTGCTTAAATCCTTTGTCGTTAACCCAGAACAATTCAAACGAATAATCTTTTAGCGTCTGGATATCGAATTCGATTTCAGCATAATAAAGTAATAAGCCAATTTGCTCCAATAAAAAGTCGTAAAATGTGAAGTAGGAGGGTGTTGCATCGCTTATATCAGTACAAAAAATATTTATATTAATTTCACTCATGAGAGCTCCTATTAAGGAAATATAAATCTTTTCACTTGGTTTGAGCGACTCTTCTTGATAACCTAGTGCGTCCCATAAATTAAAACGATATTCATCTTCACTAACTTCAGTAATTCCAAGAGGTAGACCTTCATATTGTATCATTAAGCTCGTGTAGTGTGATTCATTAGAGAGCGAGAGCGAACTAAACAAATCACCAAAATCACCAAAATCATCCTGAGTCGATGTTTGATTGAACACCTCTGAAAAATTACCGAATAGGGAATCATAGTCAATGATAATATCAGAAAATTGCTCAAATATATTATCGACTTCAAGGTTTTCTAAATATCCTAAATCCAGCGAATCTATATTAAAATTCACCTGATCTATGGACTCATATACATCATAATCTAAGAAATCCAAGGAGTTTACTAATAGAAATGTTGATGATAAATGTTGAGTACTGATATATTCTTCGGAAGTTAAACGCTCAACATCTAAAGCTTTCCAATAACCATCCATAGGTAGGTTTTTTGTAATCTCATCAAAATAAATCTCCCAATTTGGATAATGTCCTATAAATGGAAAGAGATAAGCGTTTGAGGTATTTATCATTATTAAATCTATCTCAAATTTCTTTTTTATAATATCTAAAGCTCGATTTGATCTAAACAATACGTCTTCTTCTCCCATTTCTTCATCGTAATAAAGAAATCCCGAAAAACTGTTAAAACTCATTGCATATTGCTTACTATAATGATCCTCATTAAGAACGCGAGGGAATAATTCTGGCATAATTCCATTTGATGCACTAAAAAGCACATTACATTTATAAAAAGCCGGATCTCTTGTATCAAACTTAGGAAGAATACTTGTGTCGTTGGTGAAAAGCGATTGCTTGATAACCGATTTATTTCCTGCTATCAAGGCATTAATTTGTTCTGCATACAGATCTGTTCCCGCTATATTAGATATTTCTAGAAATTTTTCTTGAAAATTGGATTGTTCTTCGTAATCAACTATAAACACTTGATTGCTAAAATTGTAATATATCGGGAAAAAAATAAAATTAAGGAAGAATAAAGATATAAAAATTTCTTTAGAGTATTTCAAAGTTTTTCAAATCCTCCTACATCGTTTCCCTATAAATATCTATAATTTTTTTCTTTCGAGATTTAATCAGTAATACTTTCATTCCAATTAGAGTAAAAATTATCGATACGGTAAAAATTACAATCATATCTGTTAATGGAAAAACTGGAATATTGGGTAAGTCACTAGTTAGATTCATAGACACACTTAGTAGTAAACTAGTAAACCAACCTACGAGGACACCTACTGTTCCACTACTTAACATAATAATTAACGACTCTATAGTAAACATTCTTCCGATTTCTTTTCCTTTTAAACCCAAGGTTCTAATTATCCCAATTTCTTTTTTTCTTTCAATAATTGTTGAATAAGAAGATGATAGTAATCCAAATAAACATATGATTACAGTCGCATTCAAGGTCATAGAGAAAAACACATTAATAATTGTGAATAATAACTGTTGTTGCGTAATCCTCTGTTGTAAATTTATTATCTCAAAATCAAAAAAGTTCTCATTTTCCGTTTTTACTTTATTACTGATATTCTGTGATGAACTTTGGGCATTCAGATTGAGTTTAATAAATATTTTGTCTAAGTATGGAATTGAAGGAATATCCATAATATTTATATAAGTTTCTTGAGAAATCATAACTCCACCCATATTAGCCGTTGCGGCCGATCTTCCAAATTCCCCTAAAAAGCCTGGCATGGCTGCTGCTACTCCAACTATTTTAAATGTATATATCTCAGATTCATCTCCCCTCTGTATTACCATCCGAATAATATCTCCGAGATACATATCCATTCCTAAAGAGATACTCTCTGATATAATACATGAGTAGAAAGTTTGTCCAATAAATAATTGTTCGAAAGATGATATCATTTCTCCCTGCGTAAATTCTATGTATTCGTTGTTGATGGTAGATGGATAGACTTCATCAATGCCAATAAGACTTATTTCTTGTGTAATCAAACCCGCATAATCCCCAATCTCCGCTGTAAATTCTTTACCTTCTTCAGAATAAATTTGTGTTAAATGGAAAGGGCTGGCGATTACCGAGGAAATCCTCTCGATCCCATCGATTTTTAATAATTCCTCCTCGAAATCGCTTGTGAGGATTCTATTCGGATTTACAGAAAAGCCGTTATCTTGACTTGTTTTAAGTCCATTGACAGAAGTGCTAAGAAAGTCACCACCTTCACCCCCAAATAAGTCAAAACCCTCTACTTCTTCGGGTTCGAGCCACCCCTCTGTCTCTATTACTAAATCTGCGCCGTAATTCAAGTTGGCACTCACCACACTCTCGTTGGCTAAGAAACTAAATACGCTCGCAGTAAATATTACAAACGAAAAAGTAAATGCAAAAGTTATTATCGTGCTTGAGTTTCTCCTAACATATCTAAATATAAAGATTCTATATACGGGCGCTAATTTTTTGGTAAACACTTGAAAAAATCTAATGAAAGTTCTTAAAATTAAAGGTAATATTCCCAATCCTGCTAATGTCATTCCAATCAAAAATATTAATAATAAAGCTATTAATGTTCCTGACATCAGCGCAGTATCTCCCGTATTTAATATCCTTGGGATAACAAACATAACAAACGCTCCATTGGCTGCCAAGATAACGCCAACGATTAAAAGTTTATAGTTCACTGAAGCTTTTTTTTTTAGTTTATATAACACATCCTCCTTACGATATGGATGGATAGATTCTATTAATTGGAGCTGCATAACCTTAACAGCAGGGGAGATGCTAACAATAAGCCCTACACTTAATCCAATGAGATAAGCAATTAAAAAAGACCAAATAGTTGACGAGAAAATTACATTTCCCGCTAAACCTGGTATCGATTCCGCTACAACAGCTCCTGCTATCGGAAGTACGATATATTGCGTTGCGAGTTGAGCCAGAATCATACCCAATATTGTTCCAAAATTACATAGCAATAATCCTTGTACTAAAACGGTTATCAAACTGTAGCGTTTAGTTGCTCCCAATGTTCTAAAAATTCCAAATTCTCTTATGCGTTCCTCAACAGAAGTTTTTAGAAGCCCGTTAATTAAAACACCAGAAATTAACATAGAGATCATTGTTACAAATACAAAAATTATCGTCAACCCAACGCTAAACATTTCAGAATAACCTAAAATTTCTAATTTGGGTAAATCAATATTATACTCGTTTAATCCGATTAAAATTTGAACTTTCCCCGCTAATTTTTTGACTCGATATTCCGAACCTTTGATATCCCTTGCGTCATACAAGCTTTCACCCTCTTTCAATGTTACAATTAATTCGTTACATTTTCCATTGAATGTCGTGTTGCCAAAGGTATCGTAAATGGAATCAATATCAACGACAATCAAGGGCCGGTTCGAAAATATTATGGGCCATTTCAATTGAAAATCAAAAATCCGATTTATGGTAAAAGTTTTCACTCTGGAATAGGATGTATTTCCGTGCCATAATTCCATTCTAATTTCAATTATGTCGTTCTCAGCATATTTAATTTCGTCATTTAACCCATAATATATAGCACATTGATTCAATGCTAAATTAGAAATCTCTAATAACTCGTTGGAACCAGGCTTTAGAAAACTCCCAAATTGAAGTTGGTTTTCTAATTCAAAATCTATACCCGATATAATAACTCCTCTACTTCTATTTGCTAATTCTTGGGTTTCAAAACCCTTAGAATAGTTAACATTTCCCCATAAACTCATCCTAGGAATAAAGGCTTCAACTTCGTCTATATCATTACGAATTGTCTCTATTAAGGGCTGATAACTGAAATAATTCGACCGATTATCAGGTTCACCATTATAATGTCTTACGGAAACATTAAAATCTTGTTGGCCCGCATCAATACTTAGATAATCAATGAAAGTAACGGATATAGAATCTGATAAAAATAGAATTAACGCTAGAAGTCCGATAGAAATTGTAATTCCTAATACCCCAATAAAGGTCCTGGTCTTGTGACGGACGAGATCTTTTAAGGCGTATTTAAATACTATTTTTATGCTAGACATTCGAATTTTAACGATTTTTAAACGTACTTTAATAATTAAATAGATGAATTATTTCAATCTAAAATCAATTCATCTCCCGAAATTTGTCCACTAATATTATTTTCTTCTATAAGTTCAACCAAAATATCGGTAAAATGTTCTGGTAGGTTTGAAACGATCGGAATTGGGACGCTATTTTTAATATCACTCACTTTTATATTAGTTTTACCTTGATTCGCAAAAAGAAATCTGAAAATAAAAGATTTGCATCTTTCTTTATTAATCTCAGCGTCTTGTTTTCTTCGCAACTGCATAATTTCTGTTTCTTTTAAACCTCCAATTTTCCCCTCGTGAGTTAATTTTCCATCTTTCATGTGATACACTTTTGAAGCGAATTCAGTTACAGCCGCATCATGAGATACCGATATAAATGTTGCTCCTTTTTTATTCAGATCTCTAATAAGGTTCAAAATCATAATTCCTGTCTTGGAGTCTAAGTCGCCAGTCGGTTCGTCGAGAATTACTATAGCTGGATCGTTAGCAAATGCCCTTGCAATTGCTACCCTTTGTTGTTCTCCTCCGCTTAATTCTGATGGTGCATGGTGAGAACGCTCATCCAATCCTACAAGACTTAGTAAATCCATTGCTTTTTTTCTCTTACCTCTTCTACTTAACTTTCCGGAAAAATGTAAAGGGACCATCACATTTTCTAAAGCTGTCATTTGCGGTAGTAAATTATAGAATTGAAATACAAAGCCAATATTTTCTCTTCTTATTTCTGCTAAGTCGTTGTCATTAAGCATAGAGATATTACGCCCTTCCAGGAAAATTTTTCCTCTCGTAGGAGTATCCAATCCGCCTATTAAGTTCAAAAGTGTTGTTTTACCACTTCCTGAAGGACCCATAATATCTATAAAATTACCTTTATCAATCGTTAAATCAACGCCGCGTAGAGCCGCTACCGCTGTGGTTCCAAGCAAATATGTTTTGTGGAGGTTCTCAACAACAATTAAATGGTCATAATCTCTTCCTACTTCTTTTTCTTGTTTTAATTCTAATTTGATTTTCTTTCTTTCTTCGCGAGAGAGAGTAAGTAACTCCAATTTCTGCTTTTTAATTGTATTTTTTTGTTTTTTTATTTGCCATTTTCGAAATTCTTTACTTTCTCTTCCCTTCCATATCGCAAGTTTTCCAGTTTCGTTTTGATATTCATCCATTTCCGGAGTGTTTTTAACAGACATTAAGAATAACCCTATTTTGAGTTTATTAAAATAAATTGTGGAACTAATACTAAGATAATCATTACTGCAGTAGGTTTAGAAGTATTAGGAAGGTTTTAAACCTTAATATTCTATTTTATTCGAACATCTAAAAACATTATTTTAGAGATTAAAAGATTGAAATAAGAGTGAATTTCATTTTCCTTGTAAATATTTTAAAATTTTCAGACTAATGTTTTTCTCAGCATCTTTAATTTTTTTAAAATTTTCAGATTTCAAGTTAATAGGAACTTTAATTAGTTTTTTCTGATTTTTATCAATTATTTCTGGGTTTTTCGCAATCCAACGAGCATCATTATCCGGACCTAGCTTTTCATAATCAAACTTTATCGTGGGTGTTATCTTGAATTCATTCTGTAAATACTCTAAAAGTTGATTTTTATATAAGTGAGGTGATTCCTTTGTTAATGACTCCCAATCAGTGAAAAATCTATCAATAATAATTTTTCCAACAACTTGTAGATTATTCCCTGAATCGAGAAAAATCGCTCCGCATATCGCTTCTAATACATCAGCAAGTATCAAAGTGTCTTTTACTCTTTGCTTTTTAGAGGAAAAAATGTATTTATACAATTCCATTTCCATCGCTATTTTTTGAAATGTTTGATTATCCTCTAAGTGTTGTTTAGTTTTAGTTAATTTGCCAGGATCAACTTCACCTTTATTATAGAGTTTTAAACTAAAGATTAATTTGATTACAGCATCTCCAAGCGTTTCGAGGATTTGATAGTGAAGAATCCTTTTTTCGTTAGCTAATTGGGGCGTAGTTAGGGCTTGAAGCAGCATTTCTGGTTTATTAAAACGATAATTTATAAAATCTTGAAATTGACCTAATATTTTTTCTGTAACCTTATCCATACTTATATAAAATGTAAGGATAAATTTAAAAATTTTAATAAAGTTAGTTAGTATATGGAGCGAGAAAATATACTAAAAACACTTTCACTTATAGAAGATTTCGAGCAAAAAAATATAGAGATAGATGAAATTCTTTCAAATTTGCCTATATCCTCTCGTATTGAACTTCTTCAAGAAATTACGCGAGATATTATTGAACAGAATAGTATAATTAAAGAACATGGATTTGCTAAGGAAAACATCTATGATCCCGGATCGTCAAATCAAGAGATTTCTTCAATAGGTTTATTAATTGGTAATCTCATTTCAAATATTCAAAAAAACCCTTCCAAAAAAGTACTCTATTTACGGTTATTCCTTGAAAGATTTCGAGATATTTCTGATCAAGATAAAAATGTTGTTATCCAGTCGATAAAGGATGAAGACTCTAAAGGATTAAAAGAAAAAATATTATCAATTTTAAAGGTATTCAAATTGGAAGGATAAATAGAAAAAATAGATTTTATTCATTTTCGAATTTAATTAGTTATTCTCATTTGAACTTGTCTGATCTACTTCATATTCAAACAGTTTCATTAAAATTAGAACATTTTTAATACCTTTTATTTTGATCCGAAAAGTAAAAGGTTATTTCAATTAATTCACTCCTTGGCAATCTGGTTTCCAACATAGAAATAAATCCATCTAAAAAAGTTATATACTTGAGACTCTTTCTTGACAGATTCCACGACATCTCGGATCAGGATAAAAAAGTAATTATCCAATCTGTTAAGGACGAGGATACTAAGGGATTAAAAGCAAAGATGCTTTCTCTAGTAAATGTTTTTAAGCTAGAAATTTAAAAATTTCTATTTTTTCCTTCTACTAAGGATTTTAATTTTCAAATTCTAATAAGAAGATTAAAAAAAAATGATATTAATTTGAATAGTTTTAATAATTAAACAACTCTAGTAAGGTTAATGACTTTCTTAAACCCCTAATTCTTATCTTGAAAGTAAGAATTTGACCTAAAACGCTTCCAAAACTAAGGTCTTCGCTCGTTAGAAGATTGACAAATGCCTTTGTCTTCGCTTGTAGTCGACCATCCCACCCCGCATTTTTCTTCTTAATATTTTCCTTTGGGGTATTCTTGATTTCTTCGACATATATGGTTCCTTTATCAATTACAATTAATGCGCCATTTTTTCCATCAGTCGCATTTAAAAGAATTTTAATATTTCTATCCTTGAAATCCTCTTTAAACTTTTCAATATCGTTCAATGGTTCAATTTGCTTAGATACAACGCCAGCAAATCCTTTTAACCGCTTTTTTTTTTCTTCTTCATTCATGGTTAATCATTTATTATGTAAAATTGCGATACAATAATTTCCTAATTAATTAATTCTAATAATAATAAAATATCTTTAAAATTGTCTTTTTTTAAAAAATTTAAAACCAAGAAGGAGAATAATTCTAGATCTGAGAATTGTTATCGTTCCGTGAGGTTAATACCCTTCAGCACTACCAGTATCAAAGAACTCTTCAAAAGCTTTTCTATCCTGAGCAGAAATTTTAT
>JAUWZR010000323.1 GCA_030615235.1 Promethearchaeota archaeon | reverse complement strand
GGAGCAGATTTCCCGAGGTATATTTCCTCGGGTTTTTGTTTTATCAAGAAAGTGGTATTATAATAAAAAGGAAACATGATTAAACTTCAAAACAAAGGAATTTCTACTGTATTAGGCATTATGGTGGTTATCCTTCTAGCTGCTGCTGTAGTCGGAGGAATTTTTATTTACCAACAAAAATTATCTAAACAAGAAAAAGAGATTCCTTCTTATGTAAAAAAAGAAGAAAAACTAGAAAAGAAAGAAGAAGAAGAGAAGGGACAGGAGAAACCTGAGGATGAAGAAGAAAAAATTCAAAGAGAACATTATTTAGTCATAACAAAAAAAAGTTCTGATTTCTATCCATTAGCAGAATATTTAAGTGAGAAAAAGAAAGCTAAATTAATAAGTTATCAGTCCAAATTTGATGAAGCTCTTCCGAAATTAAGTGACTATCAACCCGAATATTTAGCAATTGTTTTATCTCCCACCGAACTGACGCCTGATGCAGTAGATGAAATAGATAAAAAACTTAGAAATATCGATTCCGATCCATTCTTAGATGTTGCCTACGGAATAATAACCGCTTTTAATGTAGAAGAGGGTTATAAATACGTAGATAAATTATTACAATATTCTCCAAAATCAGAAATAAAAATTTATTCTCCTGGAATGCATGGTTTTTACATGAACCTTAGAGATAATTATGGACTTGATGTTACAGGGCATTGTATATTCTGTCCGACTTGCTGGTGTGATGAAGAACATAAGATAACTGCCCAAAGAGCAGTAGATGGTATTAAAGATAGTGATGTCATTGCTATTGTATTACACGGTGATCCTTCAACAATGCACATGGAAGATTCTGAAAAATTAAAAGGAAGCAAAGATGGTTTATACGCATTAGACAAAAATGGAAATAAATTGCCTATAACTACTAATGCTGCTCTTGTAACAGCAATGGCTTGCACAGTTGGTAGAATTAATGGTAAGCCAAGCGTAATAGAGACGGATTTACAAGATTCAGATGTTGAAGGAGTAATAGAAAACTCAATAGTTTTATCATTCTTAAAATCAGGAGTATTAAATTTTTTAGCACCAACCCATGTAGCTGCCAGTGCTATTGACCCGCAAGAAACAATTATACCCCAAGTTATTTTAGACAGAGATTCAATTGGAGATGCGTTAAAAACTTTAAAGAATAATTATATAATGAACATTATTCTAAATAATAGAGCTTTTCCTGGCAGTTCAAAAGTTACCGACCCATTTGTTAATAGATTTATAGAATTCCAATTAAGAAACTGGATATTATTTGGTGACCCAGAATTTAGATTAAGAGCCAACAAAATAGAGCATCCGGTATGTGCCCAGGATGTTGAAGAATCGTTGACCACTGAAAACAATAAACTTGTAAAGAAAATAAAAACAAAAATCATAACACATGATAAGGTACCTGGAGGAGGTATCCAACATATTGCCTTCAGCACAATTACAGAAATTGAAATATATGAGGATGGAAGAGTAGGGAGAACCGGTGGGTCTGGATGTATGGTTCATGTTCCAATCGAAAGCAAAGATATAGATGTTAAAATCAAAGTAGAAAATTTAAAAGAAGATATAATCCAAAAAGAAAATTTAAATGATGAAATTATATTTTTTGTACCATACTGGGCACTCGAACGGGGAGGAGTGCCTGATTTGCCTGATTTTGAGGATTTTGAGGGAATCCCCCCCAGCGAATCAGCCCCGATCTCGGCAAATTCTCCCAAAACCAAGTTCAAAAATTTTATTTTGTTGGACTCAAAACCGGT
>JAUWZR010000324.1 GCA_030615235.1 Promethearchaeota archaeon | reverse complement strand
ATATTATTCAAAGGTTTGGTTTTCAAATAAAGTAAAGTGGTTATTAAAAAAATATTTCTTGTTTAAAATAGCCAAGTTTGATTCTAAGTTTGTTAACTTTCCATTTTTTACGGTTGAGCGCAAAAATTTAAAGAATTACGGGAAAACAGTAATTTATTTTATTAAATTTACAGCAGGTAATAGCAATACATTCGGTATATTAACTATTCCCGGCGAATTATTTGAAGATCTTGGCAAAAATTTAATTTCTCATGCCCCAACTAAGATGGAAAACACATTAATTTTCCAAAATACTCAAGATTGGATAGGTTATTTATTTCCACTAGAAATGTATATTAAGGAAGGCGGGTATGAACCGTTTATGTGCTTTAGTCCTCTGTGTGGAGCTTATATAGAAAATAATGCGATGAAATTATTAAAAGAAATTAAAGGTAAATCTTAGAAATAAGACGATGATATCTATTCAATCTGCTTTTCTGCTAATTCCCATGCTTTATTATTTAAATCAATGTATTTATTCAGATATTCATCTTCTGATAAAGATGATGCTTGATTTGTGATTGTTTTCTCTTCTGTGATCAACTCTTTTTCAATTTGTGCCAATTTATCATGGTAAATTTGTTTTTCTGGTTTTATTGAGCGTTTTTTGTATGGTTTAATGAATTCTTTTTGTCTTGACCAAAACCAATTAGGATTAATTTCAGAATAAGGTCCTGGCTTCTTTACGGAAAATTTTTGACCTTCCGTTGGAAAAATGTATGGTTTAAATACATTAAAACACGGAAGCGAGCCTCCAGTAAACCAATGGACTGAATTTTTTACGTCTTTTTTTAGATGAGATACCTGAGAACCAGTAGATTGAAAAGATCCATGCATACAAATACCTACATCGTGTTCTCTTAAAAAATCCATCATTAACGAAGGGGTTATTATTTTTCTTTTTTCTTTTAGCATGTTAAGAGTACAACCATCTCGTGACTCTGGTGAAAAACTGTTTGGAATTTGTGGATCTGAAAAAATCATTGCAAAGTCAAAATCATCATCATCTTTACAATACCCACTATCGATAGCATGTTGGATAATACCTTTCCGTTTCGTATCTCCTTTACCTCTTATAGATAAGTTGTTAGAAATTGATCTAATCTCTTTGACTGCTTCTACAATCCACCATTCATCAGCCGTTTCGAGAACGAATGCTTCGTTATTATCTGCAATGATATAAGAATTATGATAAATCCATCCTTGTTGGTTGTAAGCACAACTTCCACCTTGGCCATATCTTTCTAATAAATCTGTAATTACTTCCAGAGCTTCTTTTGCAGATTTACCTCGTTCTAAACCTAACCGGAGCAAATCCATACCTAACAATCCTGTTTCTTGATATTTTTCTTTTGAATACACAGCTTCATTTCCTATTACGACGCCATGTTCATTTGAACCCATTTCACAACCGAACATCCAGAAGGGTTGACTCATAATTAAAGCCGCTGTTTCTTTTGCTTGTGGTATAGAAATATACGTACACTTTACCTGATCTCCTTTAGAATAATGTTTTTTAGGACTGAAGGTTATTAGTTGAGCTTCAGCTTGAGGTCTATCGCTATTTTTTCCGAATATTACATTACCCTCTTCCGTAGAATTTCCCAACGCTACTAAAGTATCACACATTTTATTTCCTCTTACGATACATATAATTTTCTTTATTTTTTAAAAAAAATGATAGAAAGTTTTTATAATTTGATTAAGTAAGGGGTTAGATTTGAAAGTA
>JAUWZR010000228.1 GCA_030615235.1 Promethearchaeota archaeon | reverse complement strand
TTATTATTCTGGATGAACCTACATCCGCGTTAGATGTTTCCGTTCAAGCACAAATTTTAAATTTATTGAAAGAACTTCAAAAAAGATTCGGGTTATCATATCTTTTCATTACACATGATTTAAGCGTAATTCAACACATAGCTGAAACAATTCAAGTAATGTATTTAGGCAAGTTTGTTGAAGGGGGAACTATTGATGAAGTGTTCTACAATCCAACTCATCCATATACTAAAGCATTACTCTCAGCAAGACCAACTTTCGATCCTGGCTCAAAAGCAAAAAGAGTTATTTTAGAAGGCGATGTTCCCAGCCCAGTTAATCCTCCAAGCGGATGTGCATTTCATCCTAGATGTTACGATAAAGGAAATCATGTTGGCTGCGATGCAAACAACCCCACAAGGGTTGATCTAGGTGGAAAACACTATATGATGTGTGCTCCCCTAAGTGATGAAAGAAAGTCGTATAAAGGAATGGAATATATTTCTGACTAATTAGACTTTTTCAATTAGTAAAAAACAACATATTATTTTCTATTTTATTTATTTTCACTTTTACTGTTACTTGAGTTATCTAATTTCTAAAATCAGAAATTGCATAAAAAAAATAAATTGTCCATCATTTTAGTAACTAATCATGTCTAATACATCTCAGATTTTTGCAGTAAAAACATCTCCTAAAACAGTTCTAGAGGATTATAAGAAATTAATGCATTTGGCTCAATATGAGAAAGTGTATGACAAAAATTCTAAAAACATCTTAAAATTAAATTTAAGCTGGTCTAAATTCTTCCCTTCGTGCTCTAGTCCACCATGGCAAGTAGAAGGGGTACTTAAAACTATGGTAGAGGATGGCTACGATCCAAAAAAACTCTTTACAGCTGAAAATCGAACTGTTGTAACTAACATCGAAAAGGGACTAAAAGGGAATAAATGGAGCCCTATCATAGAAAAATATGGAGTGTGGTTTGTCCCTTTAACTAGGATTCCTTTTGTGCCATATGAATCGTTAAGACACAGATTTATTGCATTAAAGAATAAAGAACTACACGTACTTGATTCTAAAATATTTCCAGAAGGATTTAGAATTCCAGAATTTTACATAGGAAAGCCAATAATTCACTTACCCACAATGAAAACTCACGGTCATACTGGAGCAATTGGAGGTTCCTTAAAACAGACAAAGGAAGAATTAAAGAATGGAGGGATCACATGCGCTATGAAAAACGCTTTTGGAGGGTTATTGACCAAAAGAAGGCATTTTAGTCATCAGTTTATGTCGGAAGTTCTAGTAGATTTATTAATAATCCAAAAACAAATTCATCCAAACATAATGGCAATAGTAGATGGAACAGTATGTGGAGATGGAGCTGGACCAAGAACAATGATTCCTCGGATTAAAAATTATCTCATAGCCGGATATGATCAAGTTGCTGTCGATACTGTAGTTGCAAAAATGTTAGGATTCGAGCCATTAAAGCTTCCCGCTATTAAATTAGCTCACGATGAAGGATTAGGATGTGGTGACTTCGAGGATATTGAGATTATTGGAGAGGATGTGTCGGGAATAAATTGGAATTTCAAGGTTAAACGAAGTTTAATAATATGGGGAGATCAGATGGTTAGAAAAGGGTCTTTACAATTTTTAAATCCTTTATTACATAATAAAATCTTTTTTAGGTTACCAATTTTAGGATCTTTAGTATTTCACGATATGTTATGGTATCCAACAATTGGAAAGAAAAGAATTAATAGATTTCTAGAAACTAGTTGGGGACAACTTTTCAAAAACTATCCGTCTATTTAGAGGTTATTTCTTTCACATCTCTAAAAACATTTTCTATTATACCTTCAAAATTAAAGTTATATTCTTTATCAATTCGAAGATTGATCAAAAATTCAATTGAACCTCCCTTTCCTAAAAGGGGAGAAACTATTAAATCAATAGGAAAGAAGGAATTTTTAATATTCCATTCTATTAAATCCCCTAAAATTTTCTTTAGAATTTCTAAATCACTTATTATTTTGAAGCTTGTTTCTTCGCGAAAATTTGTTTCAAAAAGAGGTTTTACTAGAACTATTATAACTCCATCTTGCGTTAAATAACTCTTGATGTTTGGAAGAACTGATCTAAGTGAAGAGAAGGTTACATCTACAGTAGCAATATCAACTTTCTCTGGTAATGATGTCAGTTCCCTTGCATCAACACCTAAAAGTTCTACAATCTTATTATCTTTACATGTTAAAGAAGGATGAAGTAAATTAATCGCAGTATCAACTGTATAAACTTTTAAAGCTCCATGTTGTAACAAGCAATCTGTAAATCCTCCAACTGATGCACCAATATCGACACAAATTTTTCCTTTAACATCGACGGAAAAACATTTAAGTGCAGCTTCCAATTTTAAACCTCCCCTTCCAACATGGGGATATTTTTTAGTAAGTTTAATTTTTGAGTTAAGATCAACCTTTTTGCTAGATTTTAGAATTTTCATATCATCTACAAGAACAAAACCGCTCTTAATTAACCACTGTGCTTTTGTCCTGCTTTCTACTAATCTCCTCTCCACCAATACGATATCTAAGCGTTCTTTCATCTCTCTAATATCAATTTATACCACTTTTAATTCTAAATAATGAGATTGCCAATAAATCTAGTAATATTGATTCTTTAAAAATAATGAGATTTAAATTCTTTAAGTAAGAATTTAATTAAACATGTATTCTTCCTTAGCTGAAAACCTTTTTTTTAGTCAAGTTATAAGTATTAGAAAGAAGTTCTCAAATACAGAATTAAAATTTTTAAAACTCTTCTTTGAGAAGACAAACATATTTCCAGTGAGTGTTATACTTGTAGATAAATTTGTTTTCTTTTTTGTAAAATCAGGAGACTACTTCACAGCTAAATCTTATTTAAAAAAATTACGGCATATTATCAAAAGTAGAAAACTTTTAGTTATTAGGATTGAAACGACGTTAATTAAATTAATTTTCAGCTTCTTTGATGATATCTATATTCACAATGTACGAATGAATGAGAACCCAAAAAGAAATATAATAGATGTCTTATTCTTAAGTTATAAAGATAGAGCCGTTGCTGTGGGAAAAGAAGGTAAGTATATAAAAACCATAAACTATCTATTTAAGAACTATATATCACTTAAAAATCCTGTAAAAAAACCTGAAAGTATTCCGCTGGAGTTAAGTTGTAGCCTTACATCCATGTGAATAAAATCAAATCCCACATTTAATATCTTTTCTTATTTTCCTCGATTTTATATGCTAGCTTGGAACTCAATTTGCCTAATACTGTTTTTAGCGACGCTTTCCAACCCCATATTTTATACATTTGTCTAAGAACCAAACTAAATACTATAAATGTTAATACTACGGCAATCCAAATAGTTAACAAGTCTAGTTTTTCATAAAATATGAAATATAAGAAATTATGCCCTAAATAGACAGTAAATGAATAATAGGAGAAATAGAAAAATACACGATAACTTTTCTTAGTTTTAAATATGTTATATTCCTCAAGAATTATTAAGATCATTAACACTAATAAATTGATTCCTATTGCGTAAAATAGCCAAGAAAGACTACTCCTACTCAGAAATGATGGAAAGTTAAACAGTACACCAAATGAAATTAAACCCAAACTAATAAGACTAATAGGAATTATCATTTTCTTTTTTAATTGTTTTCTCTTAAGTTCAGGATTTTTGGTGTTATATATCTTATTCATAATGTCGCCAACAACAGTTCCAAAAAGAAAAAACGAAAAAAAATTTAATAAAGGATCTAGACTGTAATTGTTGTAAAAAATGTGATATAATATCCCTTGAAGATTCAATTGATCTTGATATGGAGAGAGCAATAAATAAAGATACTGGCTGATAAACCATATTATGACGCCAATTAAAATTCTTGTTAATTTTGAAACTTTAAATAATGGCCATGTTAATAACAGTGAAAAAGCAGCAGTCAAAAGTACAAACCATGTCCAAATCCATGATAATTGATTTTTAGTAAGAGCTATCGCAGTATTAT
>JAUWZR010000042.1 GCA_030615235.1 Promethearchaeota archaeon | reverse complement strand
GCGGTTTCCATTCAAATATGGTAAATTCATCATTACTAATGTTAATAAACTCGAGATTTTGTAATATTTGAGAATATTCAACCATTTGTGTTTCTACGCTCTAAATATTTTTGTAACTTATAAAATTATACAAATGTGAGAGGGTTCTGATTTAATCTTTAAAGTACTAATTTTATAACTTATAAAAACAATTTGAATATTTATATATTACATGTAAATTCTAGTAAATATATTTTTATTTAGTTTTTTACATTAAACTTAATTTCATTTAATATATGTGGCTAATTTATTCTATTGTATAAAATATAATATTTTTAATGTGAATAACATGAACAAAGAAGAAATATGTTTTATGTCGGCCATCGACATGTTCGAGGCGGTAAGAAGGCAAGAACTAACTTCAGTAGAAATAACGGAAACAATTATTGAAAGAATTGAAAAAATCAATCCAATAACAAACGCCTATTGCACAACAACATTCGACTTAGCTCGAAAGATGGCAAAAGAAGCAGATGATAAAGTGAATAAAGGAGAAAAGCTAGGATTATTAAACGGTATCCCTACATCAATTAAAGATTTAAATCCTGTAAAGGGAATTAGAACTACATATGGCTCTAAAATTTTTGAGAATAATATTGCTAAACATGATGACATCGCAGTTCAAAGATTACGGACGCAAGGGTGTGTAATTTTAGGAAAAACGAACACGCCAGAATTCGGTTTCAAGGGAGTAACAGATAATTTAATTTTTGGACAAAGTCGCAACCCATGGAACTTAGATTTCACAACGGGAGGATCCAGTGGTGGAGCAGCATCAGCAGTTGTTTCAGGATTAGGACCTTTAGCACAAGGATCAGATGGAGGAGGTTCAATAAGACATCCTTCAAGTTTTTGTGGAGCATTTGGTCTTAAACCAAGCTTTGGAAGGGTACCACGATACCCTTTAAAATTCCCAATGGGTTTAGATTTAGCTGTAATTGGTCCGATTGTTCGAAATGTTAAAGACGCAGCATTAATGTTAGACGCAATGAAAGGTCCATTCGAAGGCGATAAAGCCTCATTACCCAAAGATGGGTTTAGATACCTTGACAAAATTAGTGAAGTTCCTGAAGGATTAAAAATTGGTTACTCCTTAGATTTAGGCTACGCAAAAGCAGTAGACACTGAGGTAGAGAAGAGCATTTTAAGTTCTGTAGAATTATTTGAGAACTTTGGATGGAATATAGAACACGTTAAAATGAAACTGCGAAAAGCCCAACTTTCTTTTACCACTCTCTGGAGTTCGGCTTTAGGGTATAATTTAAAGCCGTATTTGAAAGAATGGGAAGATAAAATGGACCCTAATTTAGTAAAATTAATTAAAGCAGGTTTAGGTTTTGATGGAATGTCCCTACCAAGAGCAATAGCCATTCGCGGCCAAATTTATGAAACAATTTACAAAGTTTTCAAGGATTACGATATTTTTATTACTCCATCGACTGCGATTCCCGCTTTTGAGTTGGGAATTATGTTTCCCTCGAAGATAAACGGAATTAATGTATCTCCAACTGCATGGATGCCGTTTTCGTTCCCATTTAATTTGACAGGCCACCCCGCAGCTAGTATTCCTAGTGGTTGGTCAAGCAACGGATTACCTATCGGGATGCAAATTATAGGTAAAAAATTCGACGATCTTACTGTCTTACAAGTTTCTAAAGCGTTCGAAGAATTAGCCCCTTGGCAAGATAAAAGACCAAATTTTAGTTAATTCTTCCTAATCACTCTATTTTTTTTTTATAATTTCTAAAACAAATTTTTTTACTGCTTGTTAATTTGCTATACATGAATTATTAGAATTTTAAAGAAAACAAAATGAATAAAAAGCAACAGAGAAAAGAATTATTGAGAGTTAAAAAGACTCAATTAGCGCCTGAGTATAGCAATTTAGAGTTTTCAGTAGTACTTGTCATGCCAGAACACGCAGCAAATATCGGGGCTATTGCTAGACTTATGAAGAATTTTCATTTCGAACACTTGATTATATATAATCCTATTGAAAAAGCAGAAAAAATTCGAAGTTATTATACGCAAGGTTTTGCGATGCACGGTAAAGAAATCCTTTTTAACGCAGATATTATAACGATTGAAAATCAAATTGACCACCTATCTGGTTTTAAAGAATTGATGAAGAAATTCGATATTAAAATTGGTTCAACAGCAAAGGGAATGCATTATACGAATATAAGAAGATTAGCTACTTTCCCGGCAGAATTATCGCTCCCTATGTCAGAAAAACCGCTTAAAATCGCTTTAGTTTTTGGAAGAGAGTCCCACGGTCTTACGAATGATGAAATCGAGATGACCAATTTTGCCATTCGGATACCCTCTAACGAAGACTATCCTACACTAAATCTCTCTCACGCGTGTGGTATAATTTTATATGAAATATATAAAAAAATACACACTATAGAAATAGGAAGAGGACTTAAACCCGTTTTACTCGCCAACAATGAAGATAAACAAATGCTTTACAAACTTATTAAGAGTACAATCTTTAAACTACGAGTTCGCACCTATAGAAAAGAAAATATCATTTTCGCTTTTAAAAATGTTTTTGAAAGAGCGTTCGTATCTAAAAAAGAAGTAAACCTTATTATGGGAGTATTTTCAAAATTGAATTCGTATTTAAAAAAAGAGAAATATATAAAGAGTAAATTTAATAATTCTAAATCGCTTGATAATACCTAGGCTTACGGTTATAGTGGACTATTAGCTTATCAGGTGTATCGTTAACAATTCTTTTAATAACTTTAGCCAGAGCGTTATGAGTTTCGTATCCCATTGCATTAGCCCATTCACTAGCAGTAGACTTACCTAATTCCTTCAATTTATCTAAACATATTTGCTCATATGTCCTTGGAATTACTTTTTTAAATTTTAACATTAATATCTACTTCCCATTTAGCTTTTTCCACTTAAGTCTTACCCTTTAAGAAAAGTATATTATTAGTAAATGTTTTAGAGATAATCGTTGCCAACACCACTCCTAACAATAAGAGAAATGGCTTTCAATTCTAAGCTTTTTCTGGTAGTATCTCCTAGTATTCCAATAAAATTTATCCTAAAAAAAAAATAGATGAGGGGCTATTTAAAACATAATGTTAGACTTTTGTAGACGAATCAGACTTTGTTGTATTAGATTTTAAATTAACTCATTACATAAAATAAAGATAAAATTTGATTAATTATTAATGAAAATAGATTTTACTTGACAAAATCAGATTTTTAATTAGTAAAATGTGATATTGTAAATAAAATTGATAAATGACAAATCGTATATTGAATAATTGTGAATAAGAGTAATATTTTTACGATTAGTTTTGTTCCACTAGTAAGATTTCACCTAATAATTTTTAGCCATTTAAATATATCTTACCAATTGGGAATGATTTCCCACTATAAAAATCGAAGTTTTTATGAATTAGCAATTTACATGTTAATATTTAAGAAAAAAATTATGGATTTACGGTAAACCGTATAAGTGAAAAGATTTAAATAAAACTCAAGAGTTTTTTATTGTGAATAGATCTAATGTTAGAAAATTAAAGTAAAATGGGGAAAAGACACAACCAATCAAGACTCCTGCGCTACTCTGGATTTTTGTCTTTTGGTAGCGTATTGAATACGCTCAATTAGTACTCTTCCCCTATTAAACTTATGACCCAACTATTAGGTCTTGGCGACAGGAGTCAACCTTTCAAAAAAAAGGTATTAAATTAGTAGTTCAATTTATTTTAAATTTCTATCGTGTAAAATCTTTTTTCATCAAGAATTAGAAGAAAAAATATTTATTCTACACAATAAATAACCCAATTTACACATTTCAAATGATTTAAACCTTAATACATAAATTATGTATTCCAATAATATTCTACAGTAATGTTATCTACAAAATGTGAGCTTACCTTTAAAATAAAAAGATATATATAGCCTATTATGGTATTCTTAATTAACTATGTCTCAATCGTATAAAGATTTTTTAGCTAAATACAAAATCGACGATTTTAAAACGAGTTTAAAGCTTACGGGACACACAAAAGTAGATTTCTACAACGATATAGATAAACTGTTAAAAAGTATGAGTACAATTTTCGACAAACTCGCAACAATTGGAACTATGAGAGGCGCCCAAGTATTAATGGCTATTGCAAAACTCTCAGGACCAGATAAAGTAGTAAACAAAACGGATGTGAAAAATTGTCTGAATATCGATAGATTAGAAAAAATACAACCTGCAATTGAATATTTAGAAAGAGCTAAATACATTACGATTGAGAAGAAAACTAAGAAATTTCATATTATAAAGTTAAACAAAGGAGATAATCCAGACTTAGGAGTATTTAGGGAGATCATTCAGAAATACTGGAGATCCCCTCAAGAAGAAGTAGAACAAGCAAAGAAATGGAGTGAAGAAAGATGAGAAATTCTCTGAAAAGCGTAGTAGAGCTGAATTTTGAGGATGAACAGGGTTTTAAAGATTCTGTAAAGATTATAAGATCAGAGTACATTAAAAAAGCGCTAAAATCAATACTATATATTGTTATCGTTTTATTTGTAGCAATTAGCTATTTACTCTACGGTTATTTACCCTATATCGAGAGGAATTTTTTTACTAACTTATTAGCTACTGAGAGCTTTAGGTCAGAAGGAAATGGGTTTCCTTTGAATTTAACTTTAAGTTGGACGCTTTTTAGCACATGTATTTTCTTAATTGTATATTTTATTCGAGTAAGTCAAGTTAAATTTACACCCTCTCTAATTAAGTATATCGAACGAGAAACTAAACATGCGGGATTTGAATTTATAAAGAAAATTGAGAGTGTTGGATTATTTATGGTTCTAACAGCTGTCTCTATCGTAATTCTTTTTTACATAGATACTAGAGTTATTTGGTTTAATAACAATTTATGGAGTATTTTCTTTCAAAATTCCTTTTTCGTCTATTTATTGATAAGTTTAATTCTCCCGATCGTTTTCATATTTAGAAACGATAAATTTGCTATAAAAATAAAAGATAATGTTTTTGTTATTTGTAATCTGCATTACAATCTTCGGGAAAATAAGGATTACGATCCTAATTTATTGGGAATAATTCTAACATCAAATCGTTTATGTTCTAAATTTGATAAATCAGGAAAATATATACATTCAAAAATTTCAGAAAATAGATGGCTAATTAGAAACGAACCTTCTACTATATCGCCATTCCTTCATTTTGAGGAGTACTCAGTCCCTTTTAACTTCCAAAAGCAATTTTTGAACATTGTTTTAGCACTTAACGAATGGGAAAATAATTACATTTCAAATTTCGCTTCTTTAAATTATCATTTCTTAAACACTTACCCATATATCAATTACGGGAGGAAACAAGATGAAAAACCATACCAACTTATCTATTTGAAATTTCTCAATCAATAACACTTTTTTTTCCAATATAATCATCCTATTAAAAAACATTTAGACAAAAGTTCAATAAATATCAAGATTACAATAAAAATAGTTGCTCCTGATATAAAATAATAGGGGCGCCCTTTTTCTTCTTGTAGAATTACTTCTCGGACAATGATATAGAGAATGAGAGTAAAAAAATTATTTGATTAAATAAAATATTTCTGCTGAAGCATAACATAATCGTTGTAGTCGGCAAACTCCTCTTCGACAAGATAAGAAACAATATCGTACAACTGTCGAAAGAGTTCTTCAGGGAAAGCTTTGTGCTCAAAAATTATGTCACATACTAATTCTTCTGTTAATATTTGCGAATTAACCGGTTTGTTATACAATAAGAATTTCATCATGGCAGCTTCTATTTTCGATTTTACAATATTCTTTATGATTTCTAAACTTAAATCTCGCTCTGGATCAATAAAGTATGGGAAATTCATATCATCTAGAATTTTAATGTATCCAAAACGAGAAATAATTTTGTTAACGCAATATTCTAGCGAGCTGATTTCTAAATTAAACTTTTTACAGAAATTTTTTTTACTTTCGTGAGCAGGAAACGCAAAGGGATGTCTTGTTACAATGTAATAGGCAGCAGCGAAAAACTTGTATAGATTATGAGGAATTTTACTATTAGCTCTTAAATATCTATATACTAAAGAAACGGTATCTATAACAAAATTTTTATCTATGTCAAATTGGGTTAAGAAATCTTCTCCATCTTTAATTAGATCGATTGTGATCCTATCTTTAGTATTTAAAACTTCGATTTCAGGAGTATATAATTCTAACATTTCACACACGCAACCTTAGCTTTTAAGTTTTTATCAAAGAAACATCGAGATATCACTTTGATAATATATGAATAACACTAATACTATTTAAAGGCGATGCATCGAAGTGCATCACTTTGATGCAATTTTTGAAAAAATTTAAATACTGGTAGTTTTTCTTATGAATTAAAGCTAAAAATATCGACATTAATAAGTAATATCAAAATGACATCTGAAAACACTGAAGATGAGAAAAAAAAACGAATCACTGTCAATTTAGATGATATTGATTTTAAAATAATAGAAGCACTTGAAGGGGTTATTGCGAGAAAAAAAGCCTCTGTTATAACCCAAATGATAAAAGAATGGATAAATCAAAACTCTGAACGCATCATGAAAACATGGGATATCGATTTAGCAGGTATTAGGAGACAGGTTCTAGCTGAAACAAAGGGATTGTCAATAAAAGAAGAGTTGCAAGATTTAGATAAAGAGGTAATAAAACAACTACCTGAACTATTTGAAACTATAAATAATATTAATGTCAGCGAATTAGCAGAAATAGTAGATATTAACCAAAGAACTCTTCAGAGAGTAATATTTGGGCATAGGAAGGAGCTATTAAAGTTAGGATTAAATTTAATCTATAAAGACGGCTTGATTACTAAAAAGGAATAAGCTAAAACTACTGTTGTATTAGGAATGTGATAAAAATGGTTAAACAGATAGAAAACGTGAATGAACTCATTAAGCAAAATAAATTATTTCCAACTCAATCAGATATTTATTCAGGTGAAGAGACAATTAATTTTACTAACCGCCATCCTATATACAAATCTTTAATGAAAATCGAATTTGAAGATATTCTTCGAAATTTTAACTCACAAATGAGTCAATAATAATCTCAAGTTAATTTTTTCTATGTTTTTTCTACGAGTTACTTCTCTTTAACTTCTCTACAAGTATAATGATAATCGTACTTGGTATCATTATTAGAGAGCTATATATAATCGTTGATTCTAAATTCCTTCATGCAATTTAATTTTTTAAGACTAACTTCTAATGCAATTATATTTATGATATTTGAATAACATTAACATTATTTAATACTAATCTACAAATCTATCGTAATTATCATAAAGCGACGCTTAAAAATTAAGTGATCCAAAAATATTAAAGTGAATTTCAAGTGGCAATTGAAAAAGTTAGAGAAGCAATTAGACTAAGGTTAGAAGAAATATACGAAGTGGAGTCAGAATTTCAACAAGTGTTATCTCAAATCGTAATTCCATTTTCAGAAATCTTTAAAAAACCAAGTTCTTCTGAATTCAGTTCTAAAAATAATGGTGTCCCTTTTAGTAAATGGGATAAGAAATTTAAAAAAATACTATTAAAGGAATTATATTAATTACGAACTGAGCGATTTCGCTACTAGATCTAAATTCTTTTTTATCAAATCTAAAAACTTAAAAATCCATCTTTTACATATTACTTAATATTGACTAATTAATTTTAGGTGAATCGTTTGGCAGAAGAAGAAGAAGATGATGGGTTTGCATTAGATCTAGAGCAATTAAATGTATTTTACGAGGTCCTTTTCAGAAGGATTATGGATGTAATGGATAATCCTAATGTTAACGTTAATCCTTTTGAGGATATGGTAAAAATTTTAAGCCGGTTAAGCGAAATATTTAGTTTTAAAAGCATGATAACTATCATTCCTGAATTAATAGGTTATGCGATAAAATACGGTATGATGGTAGAAAAATCCTACGATGAAATAGTAGCAAGTTCAGAAGAAGACGAACAAGGATTTGGCCCAGAAGAGGAAAAAGAAAAGAAGAGATCCGTAATTAAGAAAGATATAGACAAACTTAATATGTTTTTATGATTATTATCTATTTTTTTAACTTTTTGACTTGATGTAAATTATTTAGTTTGACTTTCAATTGATAAATTGGAATGATTAATTCAGAAGAAAAATCGAAAACATTTATTATTTAATGTAGTCTAAAAGAATATTAAAACTTAGTAAAATTTTAAAAGACATTTAATTATTAATAAACTAAGAAATCAGTGATAAATACCATGAATGAATTAAAAACTGAAGGTATTCCTTTTTATATTGTTGATGTATTTGCAGAAAGTAAATACTCTGGCAACCAACTCGCCGTTGTAATAAGTAGAGATAAGCTTAACGACGAAGAGATGCAGCGTATAGCAAAAGAAATGAATTATTCCGAAACTACATTCATTACTTCTGTTGAGAATTACGATGTTAGAATCTTTACTCCTGAAGTAGAGTTACCTTTTGCAGGACATCCTACAGTTGGAACAGCTTACATATTACAAACAGAATTCATGAAAGAAAAGGCTAAAACCATGGCTTTAAACTTAAAAATTGGCCAAATTCCAATTTTATTCAAATATAAAGGTGAAATACTTTCAGAAACATGGATAGAACATAGGGAACCAGCATTCAGCGGGTATTTTACGCCTGATTTGATAGCCGATGTCCTAAGTATAGATGAAAACGATATTGATGGTAGATTTAGAATTCAAGAGGTTTCCACTGGTGTTGCTACTATTATCGTACCTTTAAAATCCTTAGATGTCATAAAAAAGATATATGTAAATATTGAAAAGTATACCCAGCTAATTCAAAATACACAAGCCAAAAGTATATTAGTTTTTTGTGCTGAAACATACGATAAAAGAAACGATTTAAATGTGCGATTTTTTGCTGATTACTATGGAGTCCCAGAAGATCCAGCTACAGGTTCTGCAAATGGTTGTTTAGCGGCTTACTTGCTAAAGCATGATTATTTTGGTAAAAATAAAATCGAGATTCGAGTTGAACAAGGCTATGAAATTGGAAGGAAATCATTACTTCTTTTAAAAGCTCGAGAAAAGGATGGAAAATTCTATATCACCGTTGGTGGCAAAGTTATACTAATCGCTAAAGGAACTTTGCTCTAACATTAAATTTACAACTCCCAGTAAGTAAATTAACCAATAAATTGGAATAAATCTATTTCTTTAAATAATTTAGTTTAAAATTATTGATAAATCGTTTAATTGTTATAATATTGGAACTAAAGATTTTTGATAATTGGAGAAAAGATCATCAGATTATTCTCGAGAAAATCATTACTTTCGCTGATTTACCTGATAATTCAGTAATCCAGAGAAAAAAGTTCTTATTGTTGACTGAACTATTCTTAAAACTTTGTAAAAATAAGAACTATAAAGGTAATTTTAGAAATATCTCTAGCTTAATTTTACTACTTCTCAACTTTTACAAAAAGAATTATCCTGTTGATATTTTTTCCAAAGAAAAAAACCGAAATCCCGAAACTGAGTATGAAATTTCAGAAATTAAATATAAGTTAAAACAAGAACTGCGAAGCACTAGCCCAATACTCTAATTAATAATACACCAATGGGTCATCAAATCACTAATCTAATTGAGTCTATTTAGTTATAATTTAATAGCTGTATAATAAGATTAAAAAAAGAGGGATTATAAAATGAGTACTAAAGTATCTGACAAAAATTTTTATAATTGCTACTTTATGCTTGAATTAGAGTTATCCAATACCATTGTCTCGTTTAAAGAATTGCTCGGTTATATTGGAGCAGAAGATATCTATTCTGGAAAAGAAGAAATACCTTTTCGAGAAAAAAATATCGAATTTCAGAAGATAATGTTAAGTGAATTCGCAACTTAAATCTTTTTTAGTTAATATTTTTTAAAAAAAAAAAAGTTAGAGGATCTCAAATCCTTTTTGAATAACCTAACTTAAATTTACTAATTTAATTCTATGATTTTTTTCTGGTTTTCTGCCATTATGTCAGGCGTTAAATTGTACCATCTCCAAAATACGAATGTACCAACCAAAATACAAATCATTGGTACTATAGCTAAGTTTATACGTACTCCAAATTTCTCAGAAGCGCTATATGGATCTACTTCCAGACCAGTAAAAACATGGGCCAAAGCAAAACTTAAAGCTTGAAAAAAGATTGCTAATCGGCCAAAAAATTGTTGAAATCCGGCAAATACTCCTTCCTGCCGCTTTTTATGCTTTACGACAGATTCGTCTATAACATCAGCTAAGATAGGAGTAATCATAGCCCAATAACCTCCAATTGATAACCCCCATACTACCATTGCGAGAAGATTTTTTCGATGTTTTACTTAAATTTGTTGAATTAGTAGATAACAAATACAATTAAAAAAAAGAAAAAACAAAAATTAGTTCTAAATTGTTATTTTAATCCTAATTCTCCTAATTTTACTTGGGTTGCTTGGATTTTTTCAGGTGTAAGGTCATAGCATTTCCAAAAGATAAAAGCACCAATAAAGATAAATATAGCCGGGATTAACCCTAAATGTATTTGGATTCCCACTAATGCTGATGCTGGCTGAACACTTGGAACTCCACCTTCAATAAATCCCGTTAAAGTATGGACGATAGCAAAAGTTATTGTCTGAGCTATTAATCCTATACGAGCAAAAAACTGTGAAAATCCGCTATATACTCCCTCTTCACGTCTTCCTGTAATTGCAACAGATTCATCAATTACATCTGACATGACTGGAAAGATCATAACCCAGAAACCTCCAAGAAAGATACCCCATATAAACAAGACAGCAACAACAACCCAATAATTTGTAAAGAAAAGCAGTGGTAAATCAAATATTCCTAAACCGATTGCCGAAATTAACATTATTTTCTTGTTATTATTTACTTTTTGAGAATATTTAACCCAAAATGGTGATGACACAATCACTCCAACAAGAAAGGATGCAAATATTAATGTAGCCATTAAATTAACTGTTATGCCCGGAACTTGATCTATCACATACCCAACTTCATAATTTAGAGAATTCTGCATCATAACAATCAGACAATAATACATTGTATACATTACCATGAATACTACGAAGGATTTTTGTTTTAATGCTATAACTAAGGACTTAAAAAAGGATTCTCTTTCTGGATTTCTTTCGTAAGTTACCAGATATTGTTCCACAAGATCTTTATCTTCTCGGAATCCAGGGATTGCTAAAAGCATGAAAATCAGACTTATTAAAGCTATTACGACTCCCTGTACAATAAATGATTGTAAAACTACATCTGGAGCTGCAGTGCCTGGGTATTTGAATATTAAAGGAGGTACTAATGCTCCTAACGCTACTCCAATTACACCGATTGGGATATAGATTCCACTAGCGATTCTTCGTTCTTTATTGGACCTATGTTTCTCAGGAAACAGTGCCATAAAGTTTACAAAAAAGAGTGAATGAAATGTATCAAATAAACACATTGTAATAAGCATCCATGCAAACAAAAAGAATGCACCAGATGTGGGATCTGTTACGGGTGGCATAAATACAATTATGTAACTGGCACATAAAGGTATTCCTCCAAGTAACAACCAAGGAAATCGCCTACCATATTTCTTTGTAAACTTAAATGGACGGTTTGTCAAGTATCCAATAAGAGGATCGTTGACCATATTATACAAGGCAAATAGAAATGTCGCTACAAAGATAACCCATACTTCTAGACCTACAACAGCTTCGTAATAAAAGAACACTGTGGCCGTAAATGCCATAGCTATGAATTCTCTGGCCAAACTACCAGAACCATAAGAAGCCATGTTCAATTTACTATGACGAACTTCTAACTCATTTTCTCCCATTGTTAATACCAATTTCTTTTTATTTTTTAATTTAAAATAAGTTGTAATTTAATTATTAGTTTAAATTTTTTTGTTATTTTTAATATTTGGTAGAGTTATTTTTAAAGCTATAGTTTCTTTAAATAAGGAACTATTTCTGAGTAATAAATATAATAAAAAAAAAAAAATAGAAGAATTTAATGAAACCTTTAATTTACCTTTTGATAATTATCGGAACTGGAAATATAAATGTTGCCCAAACATGAACAACTGTACCTATAGCGAGCTATACCAAAATAAAAGCAATAAACATATTTACTTATATTTTTGAACGAAATCTGATAATGGCAAAAAATATTCTTGCTTAAACGAGAGGATATTGTTGTGCCCGGCTTCATTAATTAAAATTAATTTTTTCTCAACACTTTTGGGTAAATTTTGATATAATAATTGCGATTCAGAATAGGGAATAATCCAGTCTGTTGTCCCGTGAATTATCAACGTCGGAACTTTAAATTTTTGAACTCGAGTGTCGTTCGAGTATTCTTTTAACGAATCTGGTGTTAAGTATGGGCTACTAACTCGAAACAAATTAGTCATCATGTTAAAGACGCTTGCGAAACCACTCTCAAATATAACACCTCTTAACTTGGGTGGATTATGTGCCCCGATTTCTGCCGCACAAACACTTCCTAGAGATCTACCTTGAACGAAGAGAGAATCTAGATAATTCATTTCAGCCATCCATTGCCTAAAAGCGTCGTAAATAGGCATCGCATCAGATATCAAACTCGTGAAGTATGGTTCACCTGAGCTGAATCCATACCCTCGGAAATCAACAACAGCGAGATTTACATTACAGTCCCAAAATAAATGAGATATTGATTGATAATCTGACGCAATTTCCCCGTTCCCATGAAATAGGAGAATTGTTGGATTTTCTTCCTCGTTTCCATAAAAAAACCCTCCTATTGAAATACTATCAGAGATTTCAAACTTGAGAACTTTAATATATGATTCTAATTTTTCAGGTATTTTCGTTTTTCGTGGATAAAAGACCACATTTGAAACCGTAGGGTTGTCAATTAAAAGATTTTTTTTCATACTTAGTTAAATATTCTAGTATCTTATTAAACTCTTTTTTATCTTTTTGACTTTTTTGATAAATTAACCTTTTAAGCAATAAAAAGACTTATTTAAGAGATTTATTATTATTAGATCATATTAAATTTCAAGTAAACAAAGTGAACAATAATTTTCTTTGAAAGATACGAAATCCTCTTTAATAAGTTTAATCGAGGCTACATAACTTTTATTGGAGTCTTAATCCCTATATTTACGATGTCACTTTCTGTATTATTATATATTTTAGGTGACTCGTCATTTAGTTTCTTTACGCATTATTTGAGCCATTTAGGAATAGGACCGAATGGATCTAATATTGTTTTTAATTTGGGAATTATGGTATCCGGCATCGTTATGGTGTTTTTTTTTCTGAAC
>JAUWZR010000268.1 GCA_030615235.1 Promethearchaeota archaeon | reverse complement strand
TTATTACATTTTACGCTATTTTCATAGTAATCTTGTATTCTTCCACCGATCTTTAAATTATTAAAATAAGCTAATTTTGGAGCAAAATCCAAGATACTTATATCTTTAGGGTTAATTTTTTTAATTTCTAAGAGATATTGAACAAATTTGGAAGTATAGAAGGTTTTGCCCGTATTTGTCTCTCCATAAATTAATGTATGGAGACCCGTAAGGCTGTTAAAATCTAATTTATCATGAAAACTCATAAAAAAACAAATCTAATCATTCTTGAAAGAAATCTTTATAAGAGATTCCTTGACGTTTGAGAATTTTCAACATCAAAAAACCTAAAATACACCCGGGTATGCTTGAGGCAGCAAACAAGCCCCACCAATAGAGAAGGTGCACTGGAGTAATGATATTTGCAATTGTTGCCGCAATAAATACCGTACCTATAGGATCTGCTAGTGCTGCATATTCTACATAATTAGGTTTTTTCTTCCGCAAAATATAAGATACCAACCCAACAACGAAAGCTCCTGAAATTCCCCCATGAAATGCATGGATTGAGCCAATCCCAACAGGGTATCTAAATATTGCAATTCCTAAAGATGTTACACAAGCGAATGAAATTCCAATCAAAACACCAGTTATACCATTAATAAAATGTGCCATAGGGAAAACTTTTGGACCACCTAAGATTTCAACAAACGCAAAAGGATTAAACATTGCTAATACAATTCCAACGGCTATAAAAATTGCTGAAGTAGCAACTCTTTTTGTTAGATTTGATTGGATCAAAGTTTTTTTTTCGATTTCTTCTCTATTATTTTTTGAATCTTTTCCATTCATTTGATATAAACCCAATACATAAATTAATCTTCTTTAAATGCATTTTTCCTTTAAAACCTTTAGTTAAATAATAATCTAATACACTTATGAAAATTTCATAATTGTTTTAAGTTTTATAGTCATACCAGTTGATGTTTTTGCAAATAATCGTATGATTGGTTCTTTACCTATTAAACCCAATATCCCAAATAATATCTAGAATTTCTTTAATTTAATAAAAGTATAAATTTCTTTTATTTGATTAATTACTCTTGCTTTTTCTTCGTTGCGTTTATGATCTTAGAGCTTAAAGTTTTCCATCAAACCTATAAATAATATAAGTTTATTTAATTTATCGTTTATTCATTTATTTGTAGGTAGAGCATAATTTTATGATAAAAATAGGAGATTTTACAATAAACCCAACAAAGATCATTTGCATCGGTACTAACTATATGGATCATATCGAAGAGACGAAGTTAAAAGTACCAAAAGAACCAGTTCTTTTTCCAAAAACTTTAAACTGTCTTATCTCGGACGGCGAACCAATAATTTATCCTCACTGGATATTTAACAATCGTAAGTATAACCGGATTGATTACGAAGTAGAACTAGCTTTTATTATAAAAGATAAGTGTAAGTATGTAAAAGCTAACAAAGCGTACGATCATATTTTAGGCTATACTATATTTAACGATATTACCGCTAGAAAGATACAAGTTAAAGATATAGCTTCAAGATTACCTTGGTTTCGCTCGAAAGCGTTAGATACCTTTGGTCCAATAGGTCCCAGAATTGTAAGCCATCCTGAAATCGATGATCCCCACAATCTTAAAATCGAACTAAAACTGAACGGAGAAACTAAGCAATCGTCAAACACAAAACATTTACTATTCAAAATCCCAGAGCTTTTAGAAAACATTTCACAATTTTTTACTATGGAACCGGGAGATATCGTTGCTACAGGAACCCCGTCGGGCATAGGTCCAATCAAACCTGGAGATATCCTAGAAGCTTCGATAGAAAGAATTGGAATTTTATCAAATAAAGTTGTTTTAGAAGAAGTGATAAGTTAAATGGTAAAAATTGGAAAAACTACGATAAAACCGACGAAAATAGTATGTTTAGGGCGGAATTATTTAGATCACATTAAAGAAACAAACGCACCCATCCCTACAGAACCTGTTTTTTTTGTGAAGACTTTGAATACGCTTATCACTGATAACGAACCAATAATTTACCCGAAAATTCTATACGAAAGTGAGGTGTATAACAGAGTCGATCACGAAGTTGAACTCGCTTTTATTATTTTCGAAACCTGCAAAAATGTTTCAGCGGATGTAGCGTTCGATTACATCCAAGGATATACCATTTTTCTGGATATGACGGCAAGAATCATGCAAAAAAGCGATAGAAATATAAATTTACCATGGTATAGAAGCAAAAACTTCGATTCATTTGGACCGATTGGGCCAAGAATAGTTCCATGTAATGAAATTTCCGACCCACATAACTTATCAATTCAATTAAAAGTTAACGGACAGACAAGACAATTTTCGAATACTAAGCATATGTTATTTAAAATCCCTCAAATACTAGAATATTTGTCTAAATTTGTTACTTTAAAAAGAGGAGATATAATAGCAACAGGCACCCCAAGTGGAATTAGCCCGATACACCCAGGCGATATATTGGAAGCTTCAATTGAGAAAATAGGTACAATTACACACGAAGTTATTCTAGAGCAGTAAAAATTCAAAACATCTAATTATTCTCCGTATTCTAATTGGATTTATTTTTATAAGATAGGTTGAAAAGAACAAAATTTATTTTATTTAAGTATAAAATTTTTCAATTACAACAAATAATTATAATTATATGACAGAAGAAATATCTGAAGAAGTTAAGAATGAGATCTTTAGATTAGTATCAACTCCCGGAGTAGAAATTGAGGATATTCCTGATAGAGTGAACAAGGTTTATAAGACAGAATTGAATTATGAAGAGGTTATGAAAATATTATCTGATGAATATCTAAAACATAATCTCGATTACGGTAGACGTCTCTGCTGTAAATTCTGAAAAGGAGAATTTTACTTGATCAACAAAAATAATCCTAAGAAAAACCTGTCCAAGTTTAA
>JAUWZR010000303.1 GCA_030615235.1 Promethearchaeota archaeon | reverse complement strand
GGTGTACCATGTTGTATTCAAATTTGGTTCTGAAATTTCGATCGTGTAATCTGGGGGTGTAGAATTGAAATACCCACCAGTTGGTGAAATGATATTTATTATTGGATCAAATATATCAATTCTTATTATAGCATCTAAATATCCTATTTCACCTAAAGAATTATTTACATAAAACCTAACTGTGGATGTTCCGTTATTTAAAGAATTCCACATCGTTTGATTAAAGGGCGCTTCGATGTATTCATTTGGAGTCCCTTCTAATTCTGTTGGAGTTGAATTAACTCCTAATTCTAAAAATTCATACCATGAAAAATTACCTGTTCCTTCTGTTATTGTCAATGAATAATTCGGAGCTATTTTACCATGTAAAGAGTAATTAGATGGCGAATCAATTGAAAAAGTTGGTGCTGCAGATGTTTTTGGATATCCATCTATGAATCTTCTATTGTTTAAGATGTTTGTGAAAAGATAATGAGAGGACAAATTGCTACCTAAAAGTAAACAAACAATACATACCATAAATTTCGAAATTATTCTCTTAGTCCTCATATATGAAGAAAAATTAAGCCTAAAATACCTATACTTATTCATGATTATCGCCTTTGAAGTTAAAAACTCTAAATTATGTCTCTTTTGATATTTGGATAACAATGATCCCTTAGACATAATATAAAGCTTCCAAAACCCAATTTTATAAAAAATTATTAAACCATTAGTAAGATATCATTCTAAGGTTACACACAATATATATAATTTTTCGTCTGTTTCTTTTTCTTCGGTGAAAAAAGGAAAATCAAAATTTTTTACATTTTGTATGTTTTCAAGCAAAAATTGAGTCTACTTTCTGATTTCTTCACCAATTTTAGTAAGTAATCTTTGATCTAAAATTTCTGATTGCCATGAGCTCCTATAAATTATAAAAGTTATACTATATCCTATTATAATTCTCAATTTTATTTCTCAAGGTCTTAAAAGCAAAACTATAAACTATCAATTATTTTCCACTTAAACCTTGATTGTGTAATAAAAAAATTTTAATTTCATTTTTTGTTATCATATCGTACAAATTACTCATTATTCTCGAAAGAATCGAGACTGAATAAGCAAAAAGCAATCTATTATGAAGTGGAAATGCGATAAGTGCGGAGATGTATTTGATCTAGAGGAAATACCTGAAAAATGTCCTAAATGTGGTGCCAAAGATGACACATTTAGTTTGGTGGATGATGAGTGAAGAAGTGATATAATGGATTTTGAAAAATATTGGTTAGGAAAGTTCTCTGATTGCATATCTGGGATTGCTGGAGATGAAATAAGAGATAAGATCATGGAGGGAAGCGAGGAACTTTCGGATGCATCATCCATAGAAGAAATTGCTAGCTGGACAAATACAGCAATGAAAAATCTTACATCCCTGCTTGAACATGACGCACAAGTTGAAATTATGACGGATGTGCATGTCATTATCCTAAGTCTGAATTAGTCGACATTAAAGCAGCGTATCAAAAAACAAAAGACATTAAAGTTGCTCATAATATGTTGCAACAGAAGTTTGAGTCACTCCTCAGAGACACGCTTAAAATTGATAATGAGTTAATCAATACAATTCTGAACAATGGTATGGGATCTGCCGGTGTTTTAGATGGCAATAAGATAATCGCTACTAAAATTCCAAAAAGTGGTTATATTAAGCAATATTTTCAAGCTACTAATCCAGATGAGAAAAGAGCACTCTATTGCCATTGCCCTCGCGTTAGAGATGTAATAAATATGCCAATTGAAAACATACCAGAAATTTATTGTTATTGCGGTGCCGGTTTTTATAAGGATATATGGGAACAAATACTGCAAAAACCTGTTAAAGTAGAAGTTTTAACATCCGTTATGAAAGGTGATGATGTATGCAAAATTGCAATTCACCTTCATTTAGATCTGTAAAAAAAAAAGAATAAAAAGACACCTGAGATTTATACCCGCCTTTTTGTTCCATTTTTGTCACCAAAATAATGGTCGGGGCATCAAACTAAGCGGCCTACCTAAAGCTCGTTCCAAATACTCATCGCTTTCATTTGGCCTTGCACCCAGGTTTTAGCTCGTTCCAACCGTTCCCGATTACAATTTCTCTGGCTTAATCCCAAGTCATTAATATGCGTAAAAGGGCAGTGTCGTTTCAGTTGCTAAAATACGGTTTTCACCGTAGTAGTTATCTACTCCTAGTTTGGAAATGTGAGGCGAGGTTCCTCAGCGAATCAAGTTCACCGTCAGCCCCAAAA
>JAUWZR010000143.1 GCA_030615235.1 Promethearchaeota archaeon | reverse complement strand
CCTAAAAACCATTTTGGTTTTCGCTCTTTTTTGTCTTGATTATGTTTAACTGTATAAAAATAAGAAGTATAACGCTAAATGTCAAAACTAAGCCATTTAATAATGTTAGATAGAAATGATATATTATCTCCTGCGTCCAATCCAAACTCATTTTCAATAAGCCAATCAGATGAACCAATAGTTACACATCTCCCACTGAAAAACGCACTAACGACACAAATAGGAACAGTACCAATACTTCCTGTGGTATCATCAACGAGATATTTAAATTCTGCTTTTTCTGAAGTTACAATTACATCTTCAACATCTTCTTCAGTTATCGTAAAAAACGTACAGTTAGGGAGTACGACTTCAGTTATACCCGAAGTAATCGGATGATTAAACAGGTCAGTTTTTAATACATTTTGTTTATTTACTAAAAAATGTGATGCTGCTTCTTGTATAATTCCATTCCAATATCTTCGTACTCCAGTCATTTTATATAATACTCTGATAGAGCCCATCTTCATTGGAATATCTCGATCTCCTCCAGCTCCAGTAGTTAAAAAAAGCCCCCCACCTTCTCCGACATACCGCTTAATTGCTAATAACTCGTCCTTAGTGAATTTATCATTTTTGCCATCCTTAGTTTGTTGAATATTTCCTATAAATAAAACGTCGAAATCTTCAAGTAAATCGTATTCAATAGGTCCTTCATTCTTATCAATGTATTCAACCTCAAACTCATCATCTCCCAATGAAAAATCGGGAAATTCCTCTATTTTTTCTCGATGTGATAAATCCACTATGATACTGTAAGTCATTTTTACGCAACTCCAAGGATACTTTGTAGTTAATATTACTTTTGAAGAAACGTATATTCTAAAATGTTCTAAGTGTAAATTCTTCTATCTAAAATAATATAATTTTAATTTTTAAAGATATGGTATTATTATTAAAGGTTTCTAAATCGTAAAACCGCTAACGCAAAGTTTAAATATTTAGAGGAGAAAATATAAAGGATCTAAAATATAAAGCACTTTTATTTTTTCTACCTTCTTCTCTGTTTAAATTTTCTGCAGATAAAATTTAAAGGAATTTGAATGATTTATTCCTCATCAAAATCCAAGAATTACATCACATAAGCTCTAACTCTGAAGTTATGTGTAGATGTATCTATATGTTAATGGAAGCAGTTTAATTTATAAAAATCAATTTTAAGAGTAGTGAACAATTAGAATTAGAAATTTGTAAAAATTTGATTATATGGAAATAAAATCTCGTTCTGCGGGACCGTCTTTCTTGATGATTGCGATGTCTATTCCATTTCCAGAAGCCATATCTCTTATGATACTTGAAGTGACTGCTTTTACAATTATTTCTTTTCCTGCTTTAATCGATAAACCATCTTTATACTTGGCTTCGAGCACACCATAAGAGAAATTTTGACCACTACCTACAGCGCAGAATTTGTCAGGTAAAATGGAACCATAGGCTCCAAGATTTAAAAGTACTGGACCTTCTTCTTTAGTTACTCCTCCTAAAAGGAGTCCTACTTGAAATGGATACATTTTATTTTGATAGAGGATATTAGATAACAGTTTTCCAGCACTTTTTACTTTAATAGGTGCTTCTTCCTTTAGTTGATACAATGTAGTTTCAGCTCGGAGAACATCGACCAAATACATTGCGTCAGCTACTCCTCCAGCAATAGTCATATATAAGTGTTCTTGGATTTTATGTAATTTTTCAGATGTTTTACTCGCTACAAAGTAACCCATTGTAGCCCTCTTATCCGTGCCTAAGATTACTGCATCCTTGCATACTAAACCTACTGTAGTTGTCCCAGTTTTTAATGTTTGACTGTTTCTTTGCGTAGATGGTTTGATATCGCTGATTTTGGAATCTCGTAAAAAAATAGATCCAGATGGTTTAACTAAATCTTCTTTTCTCATAATATCATTAAAAGACTCTTGTCTTAATAATTTTTTTTTAATTTTTTATAAATATATTGTGTTCTTCTGGGATGAATCAAAGATTACACAATGATTTAATAGGCTATATTTTTAAGATTCTCAAGAGATTCTATATCCCAGAGGTATTTCTTGAAGTCGATTTTATTAGTGGAACCTATTTCAACGCCCTCATTTTCTAGCAGGATTTTTTGATAATCTTGGCCATCTTGTGATTTCAAGGCAATTTTACCCTGTGAATTTATAACCCGGTGCCATGGTAAATTATATTTTTTTGAGGATGAATGTAGCAACCATGAAACTTGTCTCGCTCCATTGGGATTGCCAGCTAATTTTGCAATCCTACCGTAAGTGAATATTTTACCTTCAGGGATATTTTGAATTAATAAAATCACATTTTGAGTAAAATCAGTAGGAATTTTAAATCACCATAAGAAATTCATAAATTTTCCTTTATACAATTCTTTCATTTCATCAATAAATGTTTCTTTAGAATACTATTAGAAGAATAGACGCCGAATTATAAATTTTTATGAACAAACAATAGGGGATATTTCTTACTTTTTTATCATCTTAGAAATTATAGAAGATAATTTTAACTAGAAATCATTTAACATGTTCAGATTTATCATGGATAAACCAAACCAAATTCCAGCGTGGGAGAATTCAAAAATTTTCGGCATAAATAAGGAGCCTGCTCACTCAACACTAATTTCTTTTGATAGTCTGGAAAATTCGAAAAAAAATAGGGAAGATTCACAATATTACAAATCTTTAAATGGGGTATGGAAATTCAATTGGGTAGAGAAACCATCAGATCGACCAGTTAATTTTTATGATGTAAATTATGAAATCCAAGACTGGGATGAAATTGATGTTCCTAGCAATTGGCAAATGCGTGGATATGGTATACCAATATACACTAATATTAAATACCCTTATAGTATTAATATTAAGGATATTCCAAATATTGACCATAATTACAATCCTGTAGGTTCTTACAGAAGAAATTTTGATATACCTTTAAATTGGAAAGGGAGAGAGGTTTTTATTCACTTCGCTGGTGTGAAATCAGCATTTTACATTTGGATTAATGGGAAAAAAGTTGGTTTCAGTCAAGGAAGCATGACTCCCGCAGAGTTTAATATTACAAAGTATTTAAAAAATGATAATAATATGCTTGCTGTTGAGGTTTATCGATGATCAGATGGTTCATATTTAGAAGATCAAGATATGTGGAGATTTAGTGGAATTTTTAGAGATGTATATTTATATTCAACTCCAAAAGTCCATATTCGAGATTTTTATGTACGATGCGACCTTGATGAAAATTATGAACATGCTCTCCTTAAAGTTAGAATAAAAAGCTTCAATTATGGAAAAGCTGATGAGGAGCAATATAAAGTAGAAGTATCCTTATTAGACAAAGAACAACGATTTATTGATTCTAAGATTCTTATGGGTGAAACATTTGGGATTAAATCTGGTACTGAATATTTAATAGAACTAAAAGCAAAGATTGAAAACCCAAGGAAGTGGACTGGAGAAACTCCTAATCTATATGATATAATCATAGTACTTAAGAATTCTAAGAATGACATAATTGAAGTAGAACATTGTAAATTTGGGTTTAGAAAAGTTGAAATCAGTGAAGTCGGAAGTTTTCTTATTAATGGAAGATCGATTATTCTCAAAGGCGTTAATAGGCATGAACATGATCCAGACCATGGACGTGCAATTCCCTACAATAGGATGGTTCAAGATATTATTTTAATGAAACAAAACAATATCAATGCTGTTCGAACAAGTCATTATCCAAATCACCCCAAGTGGTACGAATTATGCGATGAGTATGGGATTTATGTGTTAAATGAATGTAATTTAGAATCTCATGGATTATGGGATAAAGTTCCACGAAGTGATCCAAATTGGACTGATGCTTGTATCGACCGTATGGTTAGTATGGTAGAGCGCGATAAAAACCATCCTTGTGTTGTAATTTGGTCTCTGGGAAATGAGGCAGGAATGGGTGAAAATTTTAAAATTATGAAGAATGAAGCTCTTAAAATAGACTCAACTAGACCAATTCATTACGAAGGAGATTATAAACAGGAGATTTCGGATGTAATTAGTAGTATGTATATGTCGCCAAAACAACTTGAACGAAATTTGAAGCAAAACAGAGCTGGATTTCCGGGAAGAACGATTAAACTAAATAGTCCAACACCCTACGTCTTATGTGAATATGCCCACGCAATGGGCAATAGCTTAGGTAATTTTCAGGAATTCATGGACGTGTTTGAAAAATATTCGAATGCTATAGGAGGCTTTATATGGGATTATATAGATCAGGGATTAAGGAAAATCTCAGATAAGGGAGGAGAATTTTGGGCTTATGGAGGAGATTATGGAGATGAACCAAATGATGGTAATTTTTGTATTAATGGTATACTGTTGCCAGATCGTAAACCAAATCCCGCTTTATACGAAGTTAAAAAGGTTTACCAGAACATTAAATTTTACTCTTTAAACCTCTTGGAGGGAAAAGTAATAATTCATAATAAATTCAATTTTATCTCCTTAGATGACTCCATAACTAAATGGGAATTGACTGCAAATGGTAGGGTCATACAACAGGGACTTATTGATAACCTGAATATTGGTCCTAGTGAGAAAAAGGAATTTATGGTACCTTTTCATAAACCTAACCTCGAACCTAATACTGAATATCACCTCAAAATGATCACATTTTTAGGTAAGAATAAGCCATGGGCTGAAAAAGGTCATGTAATAGCATGGGATCAATTCAAATTACCATTTATTTCACCCAAAGAATGTATTCCTATAAAAGAACTATCTGATATAGGAATTGATGATTTAAAAGACAATTATACCATTACAGGAAAAGAATTTAAAATCAGAATAGGGAAAAAAACTGGTGCTATTGAAGCGTATACTTATCGGAATATTAAATTATTCAAATCCCCATTAATACCCAATTTTTGGAGAGTACCTACAGATAACGATTTAGGGTTGATTGATTTTTCTCAGAGTTCAGTACCTAGCTTTGATTTCAGCTGGAAAAGCACAGGCAAGAATCGAAAGGTTAAAGGCATCCATTCTGAGAGGATAAATAATAGAATCATAAAGGTCTTTGTGCGATTTAGCATTAACAATTCAGAAAAGGATATGTCTATTACTTATACGGTGTACGGTGATGGTAATATACTTATTAAGAGTGTTATAACACCATCTATAGATATGGCACGTTTTGGCATGCAATTAACAATCCCGAGCGAATTTAATCAATTAACATGGTTTGGAAGAGGCCCTCATGAAACCATGCTAGATCGTAAAACAAGCGGAGCTGTAGGTATCTATGCAGGGAGCGTCGAGGATTTAGTTCACGATTATGTACGACCTCAAGAAAACGGAAATAGGACAGATGTACGATGGGCTGCATTAACCAATCATGAAGATTTTGGATTATTTATTTCTGACATTGGTGGAACATATTTGAGCATAAGTGCGTGGCCTTATTCTATAGAAGATTTAGAACTAGCAAAACACACTTGCGATTTACCTAAACGGGAGTTTATCACTTTTAATATTGATTATAAACAACAAGGAGTAGGCGGGGATATTCCTGCCATGGCGATGCTTCATAAGAAGTATAAGTTAAAACGAGGGGAAGAATATTCTTATACTTTTAGAATTAGAGGTTACTCAAAAGAGAAAAGAGATTTTACATCTGTTTATAAAGAAGTTCCTGAATATGAATTTTAAGAATAAAGCTTATTCAGCAAAATTTTTTATCTTTTTCGGTTTTTTAATGAAAAGTTTGAACTTCAAAGAGAATATTTGTCTGATTTTAAATAGAAGAATGATCTTAACACAAATTTTTAAATCAGTATAAAACCAACTAAAAATATCATGAGTAAATTAATACTGATAGAAAAACTTGGATTTAAAACTTCAGATAAAGTCGTAATATTCCATATCGACGATATGGGATTTTCCCATTCCTCAAACATCGCTTCTTTTGAATGCTTAGATTTTGGAGTAGCAAGTTGTGGGTCCCTTATCGTTCCTGCACCTTGGTTCTTGGAAGCTGCAGAGATTTGCCACAAAAACTCTAAATATGATGTGGGAGTTCACTTAACCCTCACATGCGAATATGATCTATACCGATGGAGAGCGCTAAGTAGTGTTGATCCTCATACGGGTCTTTTAGATTCTGAGCGATCTCTTTGGAAAACAACTGAAGAAGCTATAGCAAATGTAAATGTAAAAGCTGCAGAAGATGAGATGCGTGCTCAAATTCAAACTGCCTTAGATGCGGGTGTTAATGTAACTCATATTGATTCACACATGGGAACAGTAATGCATCCAAAATTCATCCAAACTTACCTGAAATTAGCGAGAGAATTTAATGTTGCCCCTTTTTTACCTCACCTTTCTAAGAAAGAGCTCATAGCTGTTGGTTTGGGAGATCTAGCTGATATATATGAGAAAATGTTTGAGAACATTGAAAATAGTGTCGTACCATTATTGGATCACGCGATTATAGATACTATGGGAAATAGTCTAAATAAAACAGAATATTATTGTAAAAGATTTGGCGAAATTAAACCGGGGATCACACATTTTTTGTTTCACGCTGCGAAAATGAGCCCAGAATTAAATGCAATAACTCCAGATTCTGCAAAATGGCGGGATCTCGATTATCACGCATTTATGGATCCAAAAATTAAAGAGTGTGTC
>JAUWZR010000086.1 GCA_030615235.1 Promethearchaeota archaeon | reverse complement strand
AACAAACTTTTTTATTTGACCAACTGCTTTCCATAGTCCTTTTACAGTTTCGGGGTCTTTAACAACAATATAATGCATTCCTTGCATATTTGCCCAAGTTGGAGCCAACCTAGCAGCTTCTAAAATTCGATTAACCTTATCTTCTTCAGGCATATCGGGTTTATACACTCTATAGCTTCTTCTTTTTTTCACAACATCGTAAAAATCCATATTACAAACCAAATTTAGTAATTTTCTTATGAATATTAAGAAAGGTATAAATCTAAAACATTATTGTTTATGAGTAAATTATGATATAGATGACGAAATATTTATTATTTTCGTCCCATTTTATTCCCCTCTTATGATGCTGTATAATTTTTGAGACAAAGATTTATAAATGCAGTTTGGATATAAGGATATTATTACATTATTAAAGTCGTAACATCATCTAATTTTTATATAATTTTATATAATTTTATGTAATTTTATGTTTAGATGACAATGTTAATGATACATTTTTTGTGATTTACTATGAATAGCAATTACCGTGATCTAATTAAAGCTAAAAAAATCGATCAAGATAATTTGCCGTCTGTTAAAAATATTGATTGTTGTACTAATCCATCCATCGAAGAACGCGATGGTAATAAAGTTTGCTTAAATTGCGGTATGATAGCAGAAAGAACATATGTGGGTAATGAGAGAAGAGCTTACACGGTGGAAGAAATTCAGAACAGGAGAAGGACTGAACCGCGTTGGCGGGACTTCGGCCCGCGTACCATGCTCCCAACGACGAAAACCGATTCGAAAGGGAAATCTATAGGTCCTAAGGAGCAAGCTTTGTTTTCACGTTTATCAAAAATTCAAAATTCTCTTATTTCTAGTATAGAACGAAACTTTTGGGAAGCAAAACCAAAATTGAAAATGCTTACCTCAAAATTAAATATTCCAGAATATATTTCAGAAACTGCATGGAAGATTTATAGTATAGTTGCCAAAAAAAAGTTAACAATGGGAAGATCAATTAACGGTTTCATAGCAGGTTCTTTATATGCAGCGATTAGAGTTCATGACTTTCCACGATTGTTAGACGAAGTGTGTGAGGCTTCTTTAACTCCTAGAAGAACAGTTCATAGAAGTCTGGCTATGATTATAAGAGAAGTATTACCACAATTAGGGTTGAGATATCAGCCTATAACAGCTGAAAGTTTAGTTTTTAGATTTGGAAACGAATTAGACTTGCCTATGAAGGTTCAAAAGGTCGCAATCAATATGTTAAGAACGGCATCCCAAAACGGGTTAGCAAGGACAGGGAAGGATCCTAAAGGATTAGCTGCCGCGTGTATTTATATCGCAGCAAAAGATGGGGCAATAAGAAAAACACAGTCTAAAGTAGCCGAGACTGCGAAGATAACAGAGGTTACTTTACGTAGCCGAGCCAAACAAATCAAAAATAAACTCTATTAAGAGATTTCACAGATCGGGCAGATTATATTGATTATTTAATTTTACTCTTTTTTTTTTATTTTAAGAAACTGAATAATAAGATTGATCTTCAGCTTGGTTTACTATCGGATTCTTCTTCTTGGATTAAAAGCATCCACTTGAGCCCTATGCCCCCAAAGATTAAACCCGAGGTTAAGAAACAACTAACAACAACAGTAAAATAAAACCACATTATAGCCCCGAATAAAGGTGTGATGGAGGGTGAAAATATCGCGTTTTGAAAAGTTTCATTATATCCACCGGTATTAATATTGCTATTACCTAATAAAACAATGAAATTCATAGTGATAAAACCGCCAATAATAAGAAATAAGCCAATAAGCAATAAAAATTTAGCAAGAATTTCACTCTCGATGGTGTTTTTATTAGCAACTTTAAAAATTGAGTATGAGAAAACAATAAAGCCAGAAAAAACACTGAGTAGAATAATCCATAGTAACGCTGCGTGAGGAGACATAAAGCCTGATTGAAAAATTATCGTTAGAATAATAAATTGCTGGGTATCTAAAGTTACATTAATAATTGTACTGAACAAAATAAGGTCAACTAATCCAACTAAGGAAAGAATGAGAAAGCTAATACTAAAGATTTTTAACCATTTTATTACAACTTTACGCTCCATTACTAACCACTTGTTTTTTTTTTTTATTATATTTTATACTCATTATTTTCTTTTAAATCTTTTATATAATATTTAATTTGATGATTTTTTTATGCTAAATTTATAAAGTAAAGATTAATACTTTTTTTGAATAGATGTGATAGAATATAATTAGATCAATTAATTATTGAATCCTTGAATAACACTAATAAAGAAATAGCTGATTGTGAACACAAGAACGTAAAGCTGGAGGGTGGATACTTTGTCTGTCAAGATTGCGGTTTAATTGATAAAGACCAAATCGCTTTCGAGAAAGTTCCGTCGCCTAACTTTTATTCTGAATCTCTTTTAGATTACGAAAGAAAAATAAGAATAAGTGACTCAAGAGCTACTCAGGATCCAAAAACGAAAGCTCGTTTTGAGCAAATTAAAACTTTGTCCAAATGGTTTAGGGATTCTCAGAGTAGTTTTACGGAACAAAAGAAAACTATCAGCACCCTAAAAAGTTTTGGTATTGGATTAAATATTGACAACACTAAATACAATGAAATAAAAGACAAATATCTCCGATATAACAAATATCATAGACAGACTTATGAAAATATGGTAATTATCTTTCTTGCGATCATTTGGATGGAAATAAAAGAAACCACAAATGTTAGGATTGAAGATTTCATCAAAGCATCTAAAGAGTTAGGGCACAAGATAAACAAAAAGATGCTCAACAATGCAATGCTAAAAGTTAAAAGAACGGATAAAAGGTTGAAGGGGTATAAAAACGCTATAAATCTAGAAGAAGATATAAAAAATAAAATTAAAATTCTATTTCAAAAGGATTTAAACAACATCAAATTTGAACTAATTGAACAACACTTCTCCAGCGAGTCAGATTACACTAAATTAAAGTTGGAAATGCAATTATTAGCAGATAAAATTTTACAAAAAATAACTTACGAGCAAATTCAGAACTTGAACTACAAAGCTTTTACAGCTGGGCTTATTTACTACATTGGACAGACGTTAGATAATCGCAAGATTTTTACTCAAAGTATTGTTGAACACACAAGCAGATTTTCGAGTACAACCATTAGAAATAAATATCACATATTAAATGATATATTAGGAGATCCGTCCGAATTTAATCTCTAATCATAACAATTAACTTAGTTTTAGAGAAAAAATTATATAATTATTAATGTTTAAATCAATATTTATTAGTAATTAATGTAATCTAAATTAGAAATAGATATTGAAATGAACCAAACCCAACCTCCTTCTGACTTAGCTTATTTTCAATCGATAGATAGTTTGATTACTACATTTCAAACAGATGCTAATAATGGTTTAAAATCATCAGAGATAGAGAAAAAACACCTTGAATACGGCTACAATGAATTACCAAAAATAAGAAAATCATTATGGAAAATATATCTCGCGCCAATCTTTAATTTCTTAATCCTTCTCCTTATAGTCTCGGGAGCAATTGTAGTAATACTCGGAGATCGAACATCAACAATCATTACTTTTACAGTTGTAATTATTAATTCAATAACCGTGATAACTCAACAATATAGAGCTCAAAAAGCTTTAGAAGCTCTAAGGCAAATTGCCGCTCTAAAAACGATTGTTTTACGAGATGGGATTCAATTTGAGATTCCTACAAAAGAACTGGTTCCAGGAGATATTATTTTATTAGAGCAAGGTGATAAGATCGGTGCAGATGCGAGAATTCTTGAATTGACAAATTTAACTATTGACGAGGCTCCACTCACCGGGGAGAGCGAGCCGGTAGAAAAAAACGATAAATCACTAAAAGAAAAAGAATTACCCATTCAGAATCAAAGTAATATGGTGTTCATGGGGACTTTCATAAATACTGGTAGAGGGAAAGCACTTGTCACTGGAACAGGACTTAATACTGAGATTGGTAAAATTTCAAATCAACTTAATGAAATGGGAAGTATCGAGGACATCCCACTAACGAGAAAACTAAATAGGTTAGGGTATATCCTTGGAACGATAGTTATCATCTACCTAATCGTCTTAATTCTGTATAAATTTTCTATTTTAGGATTAGAAGGTTTATTTTTTGGTGATAATATAAGTAACGCGATTATATCTTCTATTTTAAGAGCAATGGGAATCATGCCTATTAACCTACCTCTATTAACAACGCTCGTTCTTGTTACAGGGGTACTTAATATGGCTCAAAGTGGAGTAATTATAAAAAATTTGTCAGCAATTGAATCTCTTGGCCGTGTATCCGTGATTTGTTCAGATAAGACTGGAACTATTACTAAAAACGAAATGACCGTTGAAAGATTTTGGATAAACAATAATGAATACCAAATTACAGGTTCAGGATATGATCCGGAAGGAATTATTCTCGAAAATGGAAAGGAAATGAGCTTAAAGGAAAATCCTACATTTATAAAATTCATTGATTCAATCGTATTAAATAATAACGCTAAATTGGTGTATGAAGATGTAAAAGTCCGATTGAGAGAATTAAAGGAAATGGCCGTAAGAAGAGCTTTAGGCTCGCCAACAGAGGCTTCTTTATTAGTGTTAGCTGAAAAAGCAGGGTACATTCCATATGATGTGAAAAATAAATACTCAATATTGAAGGAGTTTTCGTTTAGTTCTGAAATTAAACGAATGACTATTGTATGTAAACTTAAAGCTGATGATACTAATATTATAGCATTCTCGAAAGGAGCACCAGAGAGGATCTTAGATGTAACAAGCAAAATTGAAATAAATGGTATAGAAGAAACATTAACTGAAAAAATAAAAAAACTCTTAATCGATAAAATTCAAATTCGAGCGAACCAAGGATATCGAACTTTGGCAATCGGTTATAGGAAAATCGAGGGTGAACAAAATTTTAAAAGACAAAATGTTGAAAATGATCTTGTCTTCTTAGGTTTTGTTTCGATATTAGACCCTCCAAGACCAGGAGTAAGAGATTCTGTAGAAGAGTGTGAATCAGCCGGTATCAAGATTTCAATGATCACAGGCGACCATCCAGCAACAGCCAAAACTATTGCGGCTCAAATGAGAATTTATAAAGAAGGGGATTTGGTAGTGAAAGGATCAGAAATTAACAATTTAAGCCACAGAGATTTCAATAAAGTGTCTGTATTTGCGCGAGTCAATCCTTCAGATAAAGAAACAATAGTAGAAAAGTATCAATCAGAGAATCACATCTGTGCTATGACGGGAGACGGTATTAACGACGCTTTAGCTTTAAAGTTAGCGAATGCCGGGATTGCCATGGGAATAACGGGGACTGATGTAGCTAAAGAAACCGCTGATATGGTCATAAGCGACGATAACTTCACATCTATAGTTAGGGGTGTAAAAATTGGTCGTGGTTTATTTGCGAGAATTCGAACACTAATATTTTTTTTTATCTGTTTAAATTTAATGGAATCTGTTATTTTTTTTGCGTATGAGTTCGTCCCATTATTTGATTTGTTTAGCTCAGAGTGGCAGCATATTTATATTTACGCTATAGTTCATTCTCTTCCAGCCGTAGCGTTAGTAATTGATAAACATCCAACAGATGTGATGAAAGAACCTCCCAGAGACGAGGAACAGCTATTAAACAGGAATATGTGGGTTATGTTGATAATACAAGCGTTGCTAATGGGAATTGGTTTAGTTTTAGTTCTTCAATTTACGTTAGGAGGTTTAATCCCGTTGAATGAATGGAACCTTAATTTTGATATTAGTTATATACCTGATGAATTGCAAGGATTATTACCAGAGGATTTACTAGAATTATTAGATAGAAAGGCAAGGACTATGTTTATCACGACATTATATATCGTTGAAACTACATTTATATGGACTTTCAGACGCCCTAACAAATCACTTATCAAAAGCCTTAAAAACGAATTTTCGTTAACCTTACTCGTAATTTGCTTATTTACGCTCGCTCTGCACGTCTTGTTCGTGTTTTTTTCAAATGCCGTTAATTATTATGTGAACGATGAATTTGGCTTAGATTTACAAATAAACTTTCTCTTTTTGAGTGCTTCCGATTGGATTATATGTATTTTGCTAGCGTCGCCAGGCTTAATGGGAATAGAGATTTTTAAATACATTGCGAGAAGAAAAAATATTTTTTTCTAATTGTTTTGAATGAGTCAAAGGTATTTTTACACAAATGTACATGTTTCTTATTCAATTCACACTATAATATTTTTCTATAAACTTGTTTTTTTTTAATATCCATTTAAAGGTCTTAAAAAACATAATATAATGTAAATAATAAAACAATAAGGACAAGTGATAATTAAATATGAAGAATCAGCAAATTGATAGGTGGTTTGGAATTTCGTTAACAAAAAAAATGACATACTATTTACTAGTCTTTGGCATAATCGGTTATGGTTTGTCTACGCTGTTGATTTTTAATGCATTGGAGGTTTTGTTGGATACACCCAAACTAAAGGAATATGACATCTCAATTTATTATAACATCTTATTATTAGGATTCTCTAATCTTATTATTAGTTTAGGATTTACTAGTATTTGTGGTTATACTCATCGAAAGGTATACCTATTTAGAAAATCTCTAAAGATTCAATGAATTATTGAAGATTATTCTATATAAATTTAAAAATATTAAAAGAGCTAAATTTAGTTTAAATCATCTTTTTTTAGATTCTTATACTTTTTTTTTATATGAAAAAGTTCTCTTCTAAATTGTCTTGAATGAGTCTAATGTATTTCTACACAAATGTACATGTTATTATTTAATCCACACTAAATTATTTTTCCATTACTAATTTTTATAGGTAAAAATACTATAAAATAAAAAGAAGAATTTCTATAGTCTATTTATTATAATTATTTTTTATCGTAAAATCAAAAATAAGATTTAGTCACGGGAGAAAATCTAATGGAAGAAATCTACTACAATATGGAGTTAGATCAAATCTATAAAAAATTTCAGACCAACTCAACTAATGGATTAACAACTGAAGAAGCCCAAAAACGGCTTGAACTTTACGGATTTAACGAGATTCCGAAAGCTTCTAAAGGCTTTATCAAAATTTACCTCGCCCCTTTATTTAGTTGGTTAATCGTCATTTATCTCTTCGCTTCGTTAATTTTGTTTTTAGCAGCAATCTTAGGGGGCGAAGGAAATATAATATTCGTCATGCTAACTTTATTCATAGTAGCTCTCAATTGTGTTGTTGCAATCATACAGCAATACAGAGCAACAAAAAAATTAAACGCACTACGAGAAATGACGGCACCAACAACCACTGTAATAAGAAATGGTCAAAAGGAGGATATTACGACAAAAAATGTAGTTGTTGGCGATTTATTAGTCCTGAAGCAAGGAGATCGAATACCTGCTGATGGAAGAATCATACAATCTAATAATCTAGAAGTTAATGAATCCAGTTTGACGGGAGAATCTGAGCCAGTCAGAAAAGTTCCTGACGGGATCGCAATAAAAAACGAGGATGTAGCCATCGCTGAACGATTTAATATGGTGTTTTACGGAACTTTTATTGCTACGGGTAATTCGACGGCAATAGCAGTAAAAACGGGAAAGGATACCGAAATAGGAAAAATATCGCAAGGTTTAGAAGAAGCAGGAACAAGCGAGATTCCAATTCGAGAAAAAATGAATAATTTTGGTAAGTGGCTAGGGTTGATCGTTATCGGTTTTTGGTTTCTTACTCTCATGATCCTTTGGGGCGCTACAGGTGAAGTAGATATAGTTAAAAGTCTTAATTCTGCCTTGGATCTACTACCTATCAATATACCTCTCCTTGTAACAATTATTTTGCTAACGGGCGTTGTAACCATGGCACATCATGGGGTCATCATCAGAAATCTCGCTTCAGTAGATAGTTTAGGGCGAGTAAGCGTAGTTTGTTCAGATAAAACGGGGACTTTAACAAAAAATCAAATGTCCATCCAGCATGTATGGACAAACGGTTCTAATTATAATGTTTCTGGTAGTGGTTATAGTCCTGAGGGAGACATTATATTAACCGACGATCCGAAAAATTCTGTTTATGTTAAACACATTGATGATCATCCTCAACTCAGATTACTTTTAACTTCAGGATTCTTGAATAATAACTCTGCTTTGGTAAAAAATGAGATTGAAGTATCTGGTAAAACTATCCAGAACTGGAATGTAATTGGTTCTCCTACTGAAGGCGCTTTAATGGTTCTTTTTCAAAAAGGAATGGGAGATTATCTCCTAGAAGATTTTGAGTACATTAAAGAGCACCCATTTGATTCGAAGGTTAAAAGAATGACTAAAGTTTATAAAAAAGAGGGCAAATTTTATTCTTTTACTAAAGGAGCAAGTGAGATTTTAATACCTTTATGCAAAAAAGTCTTATATAAAGATCAAGAATTAGAATTTACAAACGAAATTAAAGACAAAGTTTTAAAGATTTCGGATATCTACGCAGAACAAGGATATAGAATCTTAAGTTTATGTTATAAGAAATTAGATGCGATTCCACCAGAAGACGAGAAAAGTAGAAAGTTGTGCGAGTCGGATATGATTTACATTGGATTTGTAACGATACTTGATCCGCCTCGGGAAGGCGTGAAACAAAGCGTTGAACAATGTCACAACGCTGGAGTTGATGTGGTAATGATTACGGGAGATTCTCCCACCACGGCGAAAGCTATCGCCCAACAAATCTCTATAATTAAAAATAAAGACGAAATTGTATTAGAAGGCAAAGAAATAAAGAAAGTAAAAACGTTTTATGATTTTAGCAGAATTAAAGTGTTTGCCAGAGTATCTCCAGAGCATAAACAAGACATAATCGAAAAATATCAAGGAGCTAATCAAGTTGTAGCTATGACCGGAGATGGGGTTAATGACGCTTTAGCTTTAAACATGGCAGATGCAGGAATAGCTATGGGTATTCAAGGAACTGATGTTGCGAAAGAAGCGAGCGATATGGTAATAAGCGACGACTCTTTTACATCAATCGTTACAGGTATCGAACAAGGACGTGGTATTTTTGCTCGCATCAGAGCAGTGGTATTTTTCTATATCTGTATAAATGTTTTTGAAGGCATAGTCCAATTTATTTTGTCTGTTATTTTGAACCTCCCCTACTTTATGGACAAAGCATTCAATTACCAATGGATTTTCCTCGCAATAACGGTTCACATTTTTCCGGGTTTAATTCTCACATTCGATCGTAATTCTAAAGATTTAATGAAGCAAAAACCTCACGACGAAGAAGAAATCTTGTCAAAAAATACTGTTATTCTTCTATTTATATTTGGAGCGTTATTAGCGATTAGCATGATAGTTGTGTACTTTATAACAATTACGGGATTTTATCCGGTTTTTCCTGAGAATATTAACTTTGGAGGTTTAAACGAAGCTTATTTAACTTTCCCCGATGTGGAATATATTACTCCGATGATAGTATTACGATTGCCAAATGTAGCAAAAACTCTTACGATGCTTATGGTGACTATATTCATCTG
>JAUWZR010000259.1 GCA_030615235.1 Promethearchaeota archaeon | reverse complement strand
CACAATTATTTGAGATATATATTTTTAAAATTAAAAGTCATATAAATTGTATAGAATAACTAATTAAAAAAAGAAGTTATAGTGACGACCAATTATAAAAGAACTAAAGAATGGTTAGATTTAGCATTTGACAACATAAAGACTTTAATATCAAATTATAAGATCAGTGAATACTCTACATGTGTTTATAAAATTCAATTATCTATAGAACAATTACAGAAAGCCTTATTATATTTATTTGGTTTACACTTTAGGAAAACTCATGAACCTTCTAAAATATTAAGAATATTATCAAATAATAATAATATTCAAATCGAAGAAGAAAATATTAAACAGATAAAAAATATAGTAGCTTTAGCAGAAATTATCGAGAGTGAGGGAACTGCTACGCGTTATGGAATAATTAGAGGTGATAAATTAATTTCACCCAATGAGTTATATAACAGAGCAAAAACGGATGAATTTTTAAAAAACTTAAAAGAGATATTAAGTATTTTAATAGAATTATTTAAAGAAAATCCAGATTTTAAGGTAGAATTAACAACATTCTCAGAATTTATTATAAAAATAGAAGAGTTAGAGAAATAATGTACCAAATAAAAAAAATAGATTTATCGTTTATAGAATTAGAATACTTTAAAAAGGAACTTAAAGAATATCTCCAATTCATTTTTAAAATAAAAATAAAAATAAGGGCAGTCTTGCTCTTTGGGTCGGTTGCAACTGGTAAAGCTCGAGATGATGGTGAGCATTTAAGCGATATCGATTTATTTATAATCTGTGACGATTTACCAGAGGATTATTGGGAAAGAAGAAAATTAGTGTTTAATTTAACTAAATCCGTATGTTCAGGTAAACAAGCACTTTGGCGGACTTCAAAAGAAATGGAAGGTTATGTAAGATCAAAGTATTATCTGATTTTAGACGCATTTGATGAGGGCAAGATTCTTTATGATCCTGAAAATCTTCTTTTTAAATTAAGGAAAAAGCTCTTTAAAGATTTAGAAGAAAAAGGCGTTATAAAGACGGAGCTTTACTGGCAGTGGCCAATTAAAAAGTTTGGAGATAAAATTGAATTTTAACCTAATTACATTATTTTATTCTTAACTTTATCTCAATATTCCATCTTTATATTTCTAATAAAAACTATTATTGTTAAATGAGCTTTTTAGGTTTACTCTAGTTGTTTTATTTCTCCTGATTAACTAAATTATACAAAGCAAAAGTAAAAAAATATAAAATTAATCCAATTTTATTGTAAATAAAAAATTTTAACATATATTCACTAATATTTTTATGTTTAGGTAATACTACTTTAGCTAAAGTACAAATAGAATATTTTTGAGCAATTGTTTTAAATACTAATATATCTTTATATCTTTTTGCACCAATATATAGAGTCGGGTATACTCTATAATAAGTGACAAAAATGTAGTTTTTTTATATTTTTATAAAATTTAAAGGGTTGAATATGACAATAACTAACGAAAAGTTATCTAATTTAGATATAAAATATCATTTCTTAATAGACAATATTTTAGATGTAGTAGGAGAATTAGATTTAAATGGGATTTTCACTTATATTAATCCTTATATTTATGATGAATTAGGCTATCAACCTGATGAAATGATCGGACGAGAAATATATGAATTCGTTCATCCCGATGATGCTAAGAAAATAACCAAGGTTCTGCTTAGAAGATCAAAATCTCATGATTTCATACCTGAAATTAGGTTAAAAAATGACCAGAATCAATTTATTTGGTATGAAATAAAAGCTAGAAGGATAAAAGATTACATCAATCAAAGAAAGATAATAATTACTTTGAAGAATGTATCTAAAGTCAAGGTATTAGAAGAAAAGTTAGAAAAAAAAGAAGAAAATTATCAAAAAATAACGAATTCTATTCCAGAAATTCAATTTTGGAAAGTCTTAACCCATAGTAAATATGAACGCGCTGTTCGTACTACTTCTGAAATGCTAAAAGTAATTATTGAGAATATCCCTCAATGTGTATTTTGGAAAGATACAAACTTTGAATACTTGGGCTGTAATGGTAATTATTCCAAATTTATTGGCATAGAACATCCTGAAAGTATAGTAGGGAAAACAGATGAAGATTTACTCTCTAATAAAAAGAAGATTCAACAAATTAGGGAAAGTGAAACCAATGTTATGTTATCGGGTAAACCATTATATCATACAAATGAATCTTGGACTATTGAGAAGGGAGAAAATATATGGTTAGATATAAATAGAGTACCTCTCATCGATACTAAAGGAGATGTTAATGGAATTTTAGTCACATTTGAAGAAATCACTGATCGCAAAATTGCCGATGAAAAACTACGAAAATCAGAAAAAAAATACAAAAATTTAAGTATTGAATTAGAAACTATAATGGATATTATCCCTAGTATGATTTTTGTAAAAAATAAAGGTGGTATATATACAAGGGTAAATCAAGTCTTTGCTGATTATCTAAAACTCGAAAAAGAAGATATTATTGGTAAATCGACTTTTGATTTGTTTCCTCAAGAAGTCGCTACAAATTTAAAGAGAGACGATTTAGAAGTTATTAAAAATGGTATACCTAAATTGAATATTGAAAAAACTGTAGAGTTTCCAGTCGGTAAAGTGTCTGGAATTATAAGCAAAATGCCCTATTACAACGAAAAAGACGAAATTAATGGTATTATTGGATTTGCTATTGATATATCAGAACGTAAGGAACTTGAACAAAGATTAATAAAATCTGAAGAGAAGTACAGAAATTTAGTAGAAAATGCTCAAGAAGGTGTGTGGGCAGTGGATGAAAATAATGACACAATCTTCGTTAATCCAAAAATATGCGAAATGCTTGGATATACTAAGGATGAGATGATGGGTAAAAATTTAGATTTATTTTTAGACGATTCAATGCTAGAATTGACCAATAGTTATAGAAACCATAGGGAGAAAGGTTTAAAAAACACATATGACCTTGAATTCATAAAAAAAGATGGAACTCCAATATATACAAGAATAAAAGCAGCTCCATTTTTGGGAGAAAATGGAGTGTTTAAGGGTTCGTTTGCTTACATTACTGATATCACAGATAAAATGAAAGCAGAACAAAGATTAAAAGAATCCGAAGAAAACTATCGTCTTATTACGGAAAACACAAATGATATAATAGCTGT
>JAUWZR010000182.1 GCA_030615235.1 Promethearchaeota archaeon | reverse complement strand
CCATTGCAGTAAAAAAATAAGAGCTTAAAGGTTAAGCGAAATTAATAAGTAAAGGTGAAAAATTATAGTTTGGGAGAAAAAAATAGCTTATATTGATTTATCTACAGGAGTTATTACCAAGAAATCGATTCCAAAATCGATTCGAACTCAGTTTCTAGGGGGTAGAGGCATAAATATGTATCTTCTCTATAATCAACTATCACCAGGAATTGATCCTTTAAGCCCAGATAATGTTTTACTTATAGGTGCAGGATTGCTTACTGGAATCCCAGCACTTGGGAGCGGAAGATGTGATATTGCGGCAAAATCACCAATTACAGGAGCTATTGGTGATTCTAATATTGGAGGTTTTTTTGCTCCCGAAATGAGAATGGCTGGATTTGACCATTTAGTGATAAAAGGGAAAGCGGAAAAACCTGTCTATCTTTTGATACATGATGGAGAAATTGAAATTGTCGATGCTAGTCATCTATGGGGTAAAGATACATTTGAAACTCAAGCTCTGATTCGATCAGATCATGGAGATGAGGAAATTAAATCCTTAGTAATTGGAAATGCGGGTGAAAATCTTGTACGCTTTGCTAATGTAAGAACAGGAATGAAAAATGCTGCTGGAAGAACAGGAATGGGATGTGTTATGGGATCAAAAAATCTAAAAGCAGTAGCAGCTCGTGGAACAATGGATATAAAATTTGCCCATCCAGAACAATTGTTAGATTACTGCAAAGAAATGATTGATATGGTGATGAAGAACCGGTATTCGAGGGCAGCATCGAAATGGGGTACATTAGTAATATATAGTACTACAAATACTACAGGATTGATTCGTACAAGGAATTTTCAACTTAACCAGCTAGATCAAGGGTATGAACTTGAGCCTGAAGAAATGGATAAATACACGATTGGTATGTCTGGTTGTTTTGGATGCCCTGTAAGCTGTCGTCATCGTTATACACTAAAAGAGGGTGCTTTCGCCCCCTTTTTCGCGGAAGGTCCAGAATATACTTCGCTTGGTGCCTTCGGAACCATGGTGGATTGCAAAAAGATGGAAACTGTGTTGGTTGCAAATCATTTAGTAAATATGTATGGATTAGATACTTTAGAGACTGGAGGTCTCATTGCTTGGGCAATGGAACTCTACGAAAAAGGAATAATAACTGAAAAAATAACAAACGGGCTTAAGCTTGAATGGGGCAACGAAGAGGTACTTTTTGAGCTTATACGACAAATTACATATAGAGAAGGATTTGGTAATATACTTGCTGATGGATTTAAGATAGCAATCGAAAAGATAGGGCAAGAGTCAAAATATTATGCTATCCAAGTAAAAGATATGAGTAACTTGCATTCAGATGAGCGCCCTACACCTAGTCTAGCTTTAGGCATCGCCACCTCAACTAGAGGTGCCGATCACTTGAGAGGTCGACCAGCTATAGATCTTTATGGGTTACCAGAGGATTTTTTGGAGGAGATTTATGGGGCACCCATGTCCTCTGATTATCGATCCTATGAGGGGAAGAGTCGTATGGTCTGGTGGCAAGAACTCTTGTATGCAGTTACAGATTCTCTTGGCACATGTAAGTTTCAAACAGTTTTTTTAGCAGTACATGCTCCAAAATGGAAAGAATTTTCAAAACTTATCTATTTAGTTTCTGGAATGCAATATACAACTTCTCAACTTATGGAGATTGGTGAAAGAATTTATACCATTGAAAGAATGTTTAATAATAGGGAAGGATTTTCAAGAAAAGATGATGCTCTACCAGAACGCTATTTCAAAGAAGCAACTCCAATTGGTCTTCCTAGAGTGAGAGACAGGAAAATAAATAAAGAGAAATTTGAAAAAATGTTAGATGAATATTATACTCTCCATGGGTGGGATGATAACGGAGTTCCAACTAAGGAAACCATTCAGAAACTAGGAATTGAAAAAGAACCATCTCATATTATATAAAGTCGAGGGAAAATAAAATGCAAAAAATCTTGTTTGTTGATTCCGAAAAATGTACCGGATGTCGTCTCTGTGAGATCGTCTGTTCTGTATATCAAGAAAAAGTTTCAAATCCCTCTCGAGCAAGAATTCACATTGTTAAATGGGAAAATGTCGGACTTTTTATCCCAATGATTTGTCAACAATGCGATAATCCCATTTGTGAAACTGTTTGTCCTATGCGTGCTGTGAGTAGAGATGAAAAGACAGGAGCTCTTCTTATCGACAGTGAATTATGCGTAGGTTGTAAACTTTGTGTAATGTTCTGCCCACTCGGTGGTGTAGGAATAGACAAGAATCGAAAAATTATAAAGTGCGACCTTTGTGATGGCGATCCAGTTTGTGTAAAATTTTGTGTGCCTGGTGCGCTTCAATTTATTGATTCTAATGCGATTAATCTACAAAAAAAAAGGGTAGCCGCTGGAAAATTATCAGAATTGATGAAGAAATTATTAGATGTAGATTTGTAAAGAAGTTTTATCATAACATTAGTCCTAATATCAAAGAGGAAACTTAAAGTGTCAAAATATAAGATTGGAGTGATAGGAATAGGGCCCGCTGGTGGGATATTGGCAGCACACCTAGCCAACAAAGGCCATAATATCGTTCTTGTTGATATTTTTAAAAGTCATATGGATGAGATAAAAAAAAATGGGCTAAGAATAACGAACTATAGAGATCTTAGTGTGAATTTTTCTAAAGAAAATATCTGTTATTCAATAGATGAACTTAAAAATAGAGATGTAGATACTTTATTTATTGCTGTTAAAGCGTCTCTTCTTACACAAGTTTTACTCGAAATTAGAAGTTTATCAAAACCAGATATGACATTAATTAGTTTACAGAATGGTTTGGATACAGAAGATTTGATATCTGAATTTTTTGGAAAAGAGAATACTTTACGAATTGTGGTCAACTTTGCCGGCAATATATTAGGTAATGGAATTATAAGCATGTCATTTTTCAACGCGCCCAATTATATTGGAGTGTTGACACCCTCGGCTGAAGAAAAAGCTAAGAAATTAGCAGAAATTATCACTGACGCGGGATTAGAAACTGTATTTACACCAGAAATTAAAAAATATGAATGGGAGAAAAGTATTCTCAATACCATGAGCCCCGTTTGTGTTGTAACACGAAAAACAATGAAAGAAATATTGGAATTCAAGGAAACAAGGAAAATTGTAGAGGAAATTATGCGTGAAGGAATTGATGTTGCAAGAGCAAAAGGTATTAATTTCAAACCAGGTTTTTTTGATTACTGTATGGGGTATCTGGATAAAGCAGGACACCATAAAGTTTCAATGCAAGCAGATATTGAGAAAGGAACACCCTCAGAAATAGAATTTCTCAACGGTAAAATAGCAGAATATGGAAAAATCGAAGGAATTTCAACCCCATATAACAGTATATTTACCTCTCTAATCAGAGTAATTGAACTACAGCCATTTTATCGTTGATCAATTTGTAGAAGATAAGATATCTCTCCTTAATTTTTTAGAACTGTAAAATCGAGATAAAAAGAACTAAAATGTGGAATAATGGTAGTAAATAATTATTTTATAGGTATTGATGTGGGGACATCTTATGTAAAAGCAGTGATTATAAATAACCTTAAAGAGATTATAAGTTCCTTTATTGCGCGAACTGGTACATCTATTGCTAATTCAAGTAAATTAGCTTTTGAAAATATATTATCAAACGCCAAGTTATCTAAATCTGCAATAAAACATATTACCGCGACAGGATTTGGAAAAGATAAAATAATTTTTGCGGATAGCAATAAAACTGAAATTAGTTGCCATGCAAAGGGTGCTTATCACTATTTTCCTAAGAAGATTACAGTTATCGATATAGGAGGGCAAGACACTAAAGTTATTAAACTTGATGATAAGGGAAAAATAAAAAGGTTTAAAATGAATAGAAAGTGTGCAGCGGGTACAGGGGCATTTATTGAGGAAATTGCTTATCGACTTGATATCCCTCTTAAAGAATTGAATAATTTAGCGGCCGAATCCACAAAGAATGTTCCTCTTGCGAGTTATTGCACTGTTTTTGCAAAAACAGAAATCATATCCCGTATTAAGGAAGGTGAAAAAGTTGAGGATTTGATAAAGAGTGCATTTGATTCTGTAATAAGGAGAATTATTGAAATGTCTGAATTAGAGGGCAATCTCGTGCTTACCGGTGGACTGATAGCTTATAATAGCATAATTGGGGAAATTTTAAAAAAAGAAATAGGAGCAGAAATTTTAATTCCTCCTAATCATACATCTCAACTAATAGGAGCTATTGGAGCTGCTTTATTTGCAATAGAAAGGCATAATTTAAAGGGAAAAAAACTGATAAAACAGAATGAAGTATAAGTTAATGAAAATCAGCTTAGTAATAATAATATAAAAAAAAAAATTTGTTAGAAGAATCCATAATTCCTGTAGTGAACATTCCTCTTCGCGGCATCCGGGGAAACTAACTCTTCCAGATATTTTGCATTATACTTACCTTTCTTCAGTAATTTTAATAATGCTTTTTTAACTGGTTTCTGTTCTTCCTGTGGTTTCGCTTCTTCACGCAATTCTTGTTTAACAGAAACTTCCTCTAAAACCACTACTTCAAATTTTAATTCTGGTTCCTTTTTCCTTACTAGCACTTGCTCCATATTTTTTACACCTCTTAATTTATAATTTTTATATGTTTTTCAAACTAAATCGGAAGTTTTCCGGATTTAAAATATAAAATCCATCTGATTCTTTCCATCTTTTAATAAATCTATCTTTTTCTATCAGATTTCGCCACCTCCCCCGATACTCATTCGGGTTTTAGCTAATGATTATTAGGTTAATTGTTCATATTTAGTTTTTGAAAATGTATTATGAATGGAGAGATGAACTATGAATGGACTCTTGATTTCTTAGTGGACAATATACACCGAGAAATAAATATTAAGATTATTTAAGAGAAAATAATATTTTTTTTTTAATTTCATACTTTATCTATACGTACTCTAATTAAAATTTGATAATGTGATTTTAATGGTAAGTAAAGAAGTAATATGTGAAAATTGCGGCGAAAACCCTAACGATCAGGTTTATGATTGTTATGAATGTAGGAATCAAATATGCGATAATTGCGCAAACATCTGC
>JAUWZR010000244.1 GCA_030615235.1 Promethearchaeota archaeon | reverse complement strand
GACACATTTTATTTTTATTTATTACTATATAATGTCCTATTAGAGCGTCCCCCAAACCTTATAGAGTACTGAATTTAGAACTTCTAAAACCCCAACTTTTGAGAATTTGCTCTGAAGTATTAATTAGTCTATCGATAAAGGTTTTAAGTGGCAAAATTTCTTCAATGTGGCCAATAGCCATTGAAGCTATTGGTGAATCTTTCAATTCTAAGTGAAATATCTTTTTATAATATTTTTCGTCAAATATATCCTGGTTTAAAATCTGATCTTTCCAATTTTTTGAAGCCAGACTTTCTTTAGTGGCTATAATTGAACTTCCTAAACATACTGCGTCTGCACCCATAGCTAATGCCCCAAGAAAACCTCTAGCATCCCCAATACCCCCTGCCGCAATTATTGGAAGGCTCAATAACCTCCGAGCCATTGTTATGTTAACTAAAGTTGTGTTTTGTACGGGATTTTTGAACCCTGTTCCTTCTAGCCCAACAAGTGTAACAGCATCAGCACCCGCTTTTTCAGTAGCTATCGCGTGCTTCATAGTAGCACACTTATGAAACCAATAACAACCTGCTTCTTTGATTCTGGTTCCGAGTTTTGAAGCTTTGTAGGCGGAAGTCGTAAACACTTTAACTCCCATATCGATTGCTAATTTTAAAAAATCATAATATGATTCTTGAGTTCTTCCGCTTCTTTTTTTTAAAAGATATGGTGGTGTTATTGTAAAGTTAATTCCAAACGGTTTATCCGTCAAGAGAAGCATATTTTCAAGCTCAGTACGAAAATCTTCAATTTTAGGATAATTTAACGCAGTAATAATGCCTAATCCTCCAGCGTTAGAAAAAGCACTAGCAAATTCAGCTCTCCCTATTACTGCAAAGGCACCCATTATTAATGGTAATTTCACACCTGTCATTTGTGTTATTTTTGTTTCCCAATTCATAAATTATTAAACTCCTTTCTTAATGAATTTTTTAAATAGGAGGTAAAACACAAATTTTTATTTTTTTTAGTACTTTTACTTTAGTACATTTAGCATAATTAACCAAAAAAGATTTTTTAAATATTTGAACCGTTCATTTAAAGTAATGACGGAATAATAACAATTAATAATATGTGGTAAAATTGCCTAAGATACTAATAGATTTTTGGGTTTTAACAGAAAACGGAATCGTTTTATACTCAAAAGTATCAGATCAAAAGATAAATCCACAACTCTTTGGCGCTCTGATGAGTGCTTTAAATAAGTTCGCTGAAAAGTTAACAGACGGCGGAATTTCGAACTTTGAAATGTCTGACCTTCGTTTCGTAATAATAAAGCGAAGGAGATTCCTTTTCATTGGAAGTTCTTTGTATAAAACCAAAGAAAAGAAAGTAATTGATGATCTCATGCTAATCTCTGACCAATTTTTTAAATTGTACTCTGAAGAATTTTTGGATTGGGATAATAATATAGAAACTTTTTCTGATTTCGGTGATCATATTAAGCAATTTTTAGAGAAATAGCATCAAAACTTTTACTTGGTTGCAGAAGCGCTCAATCTAGGCGATTGTACGATAGGAGTTATATATGACGATGAGTTAAATCAATTTCTCGAAATTGATGGAAAAAATGAAACGGTCATATAAGTTGGTGTAGTAAGAAAAATATAAAAAAAAATGGAATTTATCCTTTTCTTCCTCGAAGGAAGTTAAGGATTAAAACAGCTGCTAATGCCCCGAACCCTACAACTAAACCTATAATTAACCCAAGAACGAATGGATCAGGAGATACACTAGGAGCTGCTGGTGAATGACATATATTATTTTCATAGATATTATCGAAGCTATTAGTTTCGTTGTAGCAATAGATGTTATTTGCTAAGTTATTTTCAAAAATTATGTTCTCATCACTCGAGATTAAATTTGTACCGTTGACATTGTTATTAGCAGTGTTTGCTGTAATGCTATTACTGTCACTCATAAACAACATAATTCCATTAAAAGTGTTACCATTTGCGACATTCTTTGTAATCAAATTATTATCTGAACCATAAATATAAAAACCATTGCGGTTGTTATTGGATGCTGTGTTACCGTAAATAAGATTATTGTCGCTATTCACATATAAAGTTATTCCGCTTAAGTTATTAAACGATGCAATATTCCCTTCTAAAATATTATGCTGAGAGCCTGAAAGTACTCGTATGCCATCTTCTCCATTATTATGAAAATTATTAGATTCGAGTCTATTATCATAACTATTAAACACTCTTATTCCGTTTTCAGTGTTGTTAAATACTTGATTTTCAACAATTGTTATATTATCACTGTTAGTTAGTTCTATCCCATTCCCGGTATTATGAGCTACAGAATTTTTATGAATTAATGTATCTTCAGAATTATCGAGTGATATTCCGTCAAGTACACTATATTGTAAGGTATTATCTTCAACAGTATTATTATTACTATCACTAATGTGGATTCCATTAACGTCACTTTCTTTTATGGTATTCTCAGAAATTAAACAGTAGTCACTATCATCAATGATAATCCCGAAAACTGTATTTTTTTCAAATGTGTTTCCTGTTATCGATGAGTGATTAGAGTTGACATTATAAATTCCCCTCTGATTGCCATTAATGGTATTACTCGTAATTGTTATAAAATCGCATACACTGATTAAAAATCCCCAGTCTCCATTACTATTCGCGGTATTTCCTTCAAAATTACATTTTTGTAAGTTATGAAGATTAAACCCATCAAAGGTATTATTAATTGCTATATTTGAATAAAAAGATAAATTGTTTGAATAATAGGCCATTATTCCAACCATAGAAAGCGATGAACAATTATTATTTCTAAAGACAATTTGGCTACAATACATAATACCTATTCCAATATCTGTATTTGACAGATGATTGTCCTCAATTAGACCATTTGTAGTATTTATAAGAAATATTCCGTAAATCCCTCCAGAAAGTTCGCAGTTAAGAACTTGAAAATGTTTTCTAGAATTAGAAATATTCAAACATACAGTACCACTAGAAGTATTAAATAAATCATTGTTTATAATATAGGGATTCCCAGAGGTCCCAGCACCAGTACAAATACCTGCAGCTTTCGCAGATGCCCAATCACTAGCAGGGTTAGTATCATCAATTACAATACTAGTATTATATACTGTGGAAGTTCTTAGATCGTTAATGAATTCAAATTGTTGTATTTTGGAATTTGAATTTAGAGTAGAGAAAACGAATCCGAGATTAATTGTTGAGACTGACACAAAAATCGTGAATAAAATTGCAAATTGTTTTGTTTTATACCTCATTTCTTACACATTTCAGTTATTAAATAAATTAGGATTTAATAAGAACTTATGAGCGAGCTTTTTATTTAAAATTATGTTCTGTCTTAATTCTGATTTTGGTGACTATATTGATAAATTTTTAGAGTAATAGCATCTGGTAAAGCTAAATTAAATTTTTAAAAAACTTTTTTCTATAATAGTAAAAGATTTAAGAATGAAATGATATAAGAATAATGAAACAGTAAAATTGGTTAACAATCAAATGGACGATAAGAATAAAAGTATTGAAAAAGAACCAAAAAAGGCTCACTTTATAAAAGATTACGAGGATGTTCTAAATAGTAATAAATTGCGCTT
>JAUWZR010000003.1 GCA_030615235.1 Promethearchaeota archaeon | reverse complement strand
CTTGAGATATTTTTTCTAACCAATCGATTTTTCCAATAACATATTTGTTCACATCTACTTTCCCCGTAAGAATTTCTAGTATTGTTTTGGTAATTACATCAATACTTTTATTTGTAATATCGATTTCCATTATAGGTTTGTTCAAATGTTTATTCAAGAAAAAGTTTGCGGAGTTTCCTAAAATTTCAGATTGGACATTTTCTCTAATTTTTTCCTTTTTATAACCCCTTTCCTTTAACCTTATACATAATTCATCGGGATCACATCTTAAAATTATAACATAATCGATATTTTGCCCGGGTACAATGTCAGAAAAATGGCTCTCGATAATTAAAAATTCTAGATCTAGTTTATTATAACGTTCTATTAACTTTATTACATAGCGAACCAATTTTTTTTCATTGATAATTGATGTTTCTCTTTCTGTGTCATAGTTTATAATTAACTTTTCTGAAATTGCTAATTCATTTAAGCTAATTACTTTAGCTTTAAAGTAGTTTAATAGATTTTTTGAAACTGTTGTCTTTCCGGTCCCAGGAGTTCCAGAAACGATTAAAATTTTCATGTTTAAATAATTAGAATCATCGGTAAAATATAAAAATAGTAATCTAATAAAGAAAAAAAACCTAATATGAACCTTATTTGAAGTAAGCTGCTTTAGAAGAACATTAATTTAAGATATATCTTAATGGGAAAGGGGGGCTTCGAACCCCCGACCTCACGGTTATCAGCCGTGCGCTATACCAGGCTAAGCCACTCTCCCGGTAAAAAACCTATAGTATCAACGATTTCCACAAATGTTTTAAAAATAAGTTTTTAATATCTCCTTAAATATTATTTATTTAAAAAATTTTTGTGTTGTTAAGCCTTAAATTTTAATAGATTAAAGAGAATATTTTTTTATATATGATAATTAAAAAGTGAACCAATTGCCTAAAATATTAAATTATTCAATTATTGGTTTAGAAGATTATCTTATCAGTTTTGAAAATTATTGTTCACCCTGTGAAATTCAAAAATTTTGCAAATACGGCAGGACTGAGCCTTTTACGGTAGCGATTAATTGTAGCGATTTAAATAGAGCAAAAGAAAAAATTAAATTTGATCAACTCCAAAAATTGCAGAAAAAAGAAGATGTCTCTGTAACCTATGAGGAATTAGTGAAAAAAGTTAAAATAAACGTTCAGAACATATTCAGTCAGATATGGAAGGATAAAGTTAAAGCACGAAAAGAAGAAATAAGATGTTTAAATTCAAAGAAAGTAGATTCAATGCTGGTTTCTCAGCAGGGACAAGACTGGTGGCAAGATTTTAACATTACTATAAAGGTAATTAACCGTGAATGCGAAAAAATACTTTAAACTCTTATTTACACTTTCTAAAGATCATTATGCGGAAGGGGGTTTTTAAAAACTAAAATATGACTTTTAAAAGGAGCAGCTTTTTTATAAATATTTTTTGATAAATATTAGACGATTACAGCATATTTGCCATTTATGTTTTAGGAAATCTCGGATGCTCTATAGTTTTGATCAAAAGATTTATATATCCAAGTTACATATAATTATTTTGCATTCAAGTAATAAATCGATTTTCAGTCACACGAATAAAGATTTATTGGATTTAATATCGTTTTCAGTTAGTTTACGTGGGAAATAATTTAGTTTGTGAATTTTAAGTTCAAAAAAGAGGTTTTAAAATGGTAATAAAATCAGAAATTAGTAACATATCAAATTTGTGTCCAGAATGTGAAGGTAAGACAATTTCAATTCAAGAAAAAGGAGAAATTGTATGTCGTCAATGTGGATTAGTTGTAAGTGAAAGGATATTAGACATATCCCATAGCGGTAAACGAGCATTTACAAAGCAGGAGAAAGAAAGAAGAGAAAGAACGGGATCTCCTATTTCAATTCTATTACCTGATATGGGGTTAAGTACTATTATTGACAAAAACAACATAAGAAGTCCTGATTTAAAAAGAGCTGCAAAATGGAATTCTCGTATGACATGGGATAAAAGAAACATGTTAATTGCTACTACTGAACTAAAAAGAATCGGAAGCAATTTAAATTTGCCCACCCATATAAAAAAAGCAGCTATTAAATTATATATTGAAGCATTTAAGAAAAAATTACTCCGCGGTAGATCAATCAACGGTATGGTCGCTGCTTGCTTGTATTTTGCTTGTAGAGAACGAAAAATTCCTAGAACACTTCAAGAAATATTAGATCAAACTTCCATTAATGCGAAAAATGTTAGGAGATGTTATAGAACAATAATTAGAGAATTAAATTTGAAAGCACCCTCCACTAACCCTATTTCTCTCATTCCCAGATTTGTAGCAGAATTAGGTTTAGACGCTGAAACTGAACAAGTTACAATCAAGATTTTACAATCTTTTGTCTCAAAATATTCAACAAGTGGTAAAGATCCAAAGGGATTATGCGCAGGAGCATTATATTTAGTATGTAAAAAGAGAGATAAAAGGATTTCTCAAAAAGATATAGCAAATGTAGTAGGAGTAACAGAAGTTACTTTGCGTTCTAGGTACAAAGAATTGATTGATAAATTAAGTATTGAAATATAATTTTTTTTTATTTTTCTCTTTGTAAAAGTAATTTAATAAAGTCAGGGAGAGTTAAAAGATAACTTTGTGCATTAGGGAGTTGTTCTTTTATTTTCATAAAGAGTTGAGAATAATGCTCTGCTCGATCTTTTTGTTTTAATACCTCGTTTCTCGATTGTTCCCTTATTGGCTCAACCGGAATTCCTCGTAATACTGATCTCGCGGGAATTGTCAAACCAGGAGGAACTTGGCTATTTTTTATAATGATAGAACCTTCTCCAATTGAACTTTCTTCATAAAGAAGACTTCCTTCCATAATTTGTATGTAATCTTCCATGAAGCAACCTAAAATAGTTACTCCCGATTCAATTATGCAATAACGTCCAATATTAATTGAACTTTTTTGAGATCTCGTAAACATCATCACACCGTTAAAAACTGTTGTATACTCGCCGATATTAATTTTTGAGTTTTCAGCTCGAATTATAGAGCCAGGCCAAATAATTGCATTATCATTTACAGTAACATCGCCAATTAAAGTTGCTAGTGGAGATACATAACAATTATCGCTAATATTAGGGCTTCTTCCATTATATTCAAGTATTACCATTGTTCTTCAACAAATTTTTATTATTTAAACTGAAAAAAAGGTAAAATTCAAACCATTTAAATTTAATTAAATTACCAAGTAAATAAATTTCTTTTCTTAATACTGAAATTCTACAACTTAATAAATTCTTGATTCATAAGAATTTCAATTTAATGAAAAATTTTTATGGGATTTCTTGATTCAAAGAAATAAAAATCATCATGAGGAAACTCTAAACTCAGAATATTATGCATTTTTTTTAAAGCAATAGTATTACAGTTATAAAGAGATATTCCTATTAGGTTTAAACGGGATTCTTTAGCATAACTAGCAATTTGATGATCAAAATAACCAGAGATATAACAATCACATTCGTTTTTTAATGCCTTTCTAAGATAATTTATATTTGTTTTATCTTCTCCAACAATACAAATTTTCTTAACTTCCGAATTTAATTCACCTACGAATAGAACTGCTTCAACTTCTAGATTAGATTTAATCCTTTTAAATAAATCATTTAAAGTCATAATTTTATTGTTCTCTGTATAAGAATTTGGGACACATATTCTACCTATAGGAATAGAATCGCCCCAATTGTTTTCAACATTGAGTGTTTGATCCAATTTTAAATAGAGGGATTCCATAATAGTATCCGAAACACCTCCCTCAGCAGCTATAAAAGTTGAGTTTAATATAAAAATCAACAAGGGATATCTTGATAGTAAATTTAACTTATTTATTAATAATTGGTTAAAATGAGTGATAGGGTTAATATTAAAGCCGTTGAGAGAAATTATGAGGTTTATTTTATTCTTTACCGCATAATGAATTGATTCTAAGCTTAAATCAATCGTAAACAATATTTTTTTTATATGTTTCTTATTGTTGACCTGTCCGTAATATAATCCATAATATTCAGAATCAATTCTATAAATTTTAGGAGATAATTTAGTTTCAATTATTAATTCAATCTCATCAAAAAACATTCAAATTATAACCCCCTTAGTAATCTTTGAGATTTAATTAAACTAAAAAAATTAAAAGGCTGTGAAGGTTTTTTAAAGTTTATTATTTTAATAATTATTAATATAATTATAGTAAGTGTGGTGAGTTATTGTTGAGTAACGATGATTGCATATTTTGTAAAATAATTGAAAAGGAAATTCCTTCAAAAATTCTATATGAAAATAATGAAACGATCGCATTTCTAGATAATTTTCCAATATCTCAGGGTCATACGATTGTTATTCCTAAAAAGCATTATACTAATCTGGAAGACATCCCGATAAATATTTTATATGAGATTATGGGGACTGTCAAAAATGTATCTAATTTGATTTATAAAAACTTGAAAAATGATGGATACAACATACTTCAGAATAATTATAAGGCTGCTGGCCAGATAATTAATCATTTTCATATTCAAATAATTCCCAGGAGTATAGCAGATGGAAAATTCAAATTATTAATCCCTAGAGAACAATCAACGGAAGAAGAACTCAATCAAACACTGAAAATTATTAAGGATTCAAAATATTAAACTTTTTAGTTTAGCTTAAAAGGTTTTTTTCTAATATAATGCAAATAAGGTTTTTTTGAGTATGAAGAAGAAGGAATTTATTAAACAAAAAAAGAAAATTATTCTAGATAAAATAAAAGATTTCTTCTCAGACGAGTATGGTGGCAATCTAATAGAATATGCTCTATTAATTGGATTAGCTTTGTTTATTTTCTTTATAATTGTCGGAGTTATGACATCTTTACTAGACTGGCCTTTAGATTTAGCAAATAATTTTTGGGAAGACTTTGGTGCGATAGTAAAAAACTAATTTCTTTAAATCATGAAATTTAAGTTTTTAAATTGTGTAAACTAAAGAAGAATGGATAGATTTTATTTGAGCTCTTTTATAACAAGGTTTTCTATAATCTTAATCTTATATTTTTCTGTCCATATATGAATATTCTTCAAAACTAACTTTTTATCGACTTGAAGAAAATTTATAAAATCATCAAAAGGTATTTTATTAGCTCCTTTAAATAAATTCTTTATTTTTTCGTTAATTATTGCGTCATCAGGTGGGAATAATTCTCTTTTTTTTGCTTTCATTTTTTCTATTACATCATCAAATCGACCGTAATCAAAAAAATGATCCACAATTCTGCTAATTACAGAAGCAGGAGTACTTCCAAAAACCCCTACTAATTCTTTTACTTGATTCATACTAATTCGACTTAAAGTTACGGTTGTTCTTGTAGTTTCAGTCATTTGAATGTTTGTTTAGCTTTGTTTCATAAATATAAAATAATTTTGTCGTTTTTAAATTTATGCTTATTGATGATAATAATGCATAAATAAGCATCTTTATATAAAATTCGGTACTACAATATATTATAGCAATACGCACTGTCTCATAAGTTAAAATGTCGAAAAATTGTCGAATAAATTATTATAGTGGAGAAAAATAAAATAATAAAAGGAGGAATAAATTATGGTAAATAAAGTAATAAATGACTACAAGTTTAATTCAAAAGAGTATTTGACTCCAATTCAGAGTAATTTGATAAAAAAACTACGAAATAATGGACCATCTACCCGAAGAGATTTAGTAAAAATACTAAATAGCCCTCGTACTACTATTTATGATAATCTATTAAAGCTACAAAAAAGAAGACTTATCGAAAAGTTTACAAGAAACAATGGACTAAGAGGCAGACCGTTAGTTTTTTGGAAAGTTAAAGAATAAATTTCTATTTCTTTTTTTTATTAAACAATATTAATGATTTAATAAAAGATAATAACTCCTATTTTTCAACTGGAAACTTAAAAATTAAACATAAAAAAAAAGTATGTATATTAAAATTAAACAAATCCCAGTTTTGAATTATTTATTGATATTTAAATTCTATTATTAACATTTTAATTTAACTTTATTTCTCTTAAGTATAAACAATTTCCAATGGAAAAATAGGAGTAAATAACTCTAGGGAATTTCTTAATTCCAATTTTTTTATTTAGGAATGTAGTAGTATTCATTGATTCTTTTTTGGAAAGTGTCTTTTGTACTTCCTATCTTATTAACTCGAGGTCTTTTTGTTTCTTTTTCTCTTCTAAATGTGATTCCCATTATTTTTAAAAATAAATTAAACCCATCTCTTAAACTTAAAGGGGCTAGTGCTCTTCCTTCTATACCTGGAGTTCCTTCAAATACTAAGATCGAGTCAGCTATAAAATCTTGTGTAATGATATCATGTTCTACAACGAACGCTGATTTTTTTAATTCTTCTATAGATTTTCGTAATAACTGAGCAACTGTTAATCTCATTTCTATATCTAAAAAAGCAGATGGTTCGTCTAATAAATAAATATCGGCTTCAGTAGAGAGACAGTCTGCAATTGTTACCCGTTGTAATTCACCGCCACTTAGTTCAGACATTTTTCTATCTTTAATATTATCAAGTTTAAGGCTGTTTATTAATCGTTTTTTATACGATTGACTAAGATAAGGAGCCATTCTGATTTTAGTTATTGTATCAGAAACTAATTTAGATTCACTTATTTTAATATATTGAGGCTTTAATGATATTTTTAGCTTATTTTTTTCAAAATCATTTATTTTATTATCGGATGCGATTTTATTAGCAATTAAATTTATAAATGTAGACTTTCCAATTCCATTGGGCCCTAGAATCCCTAGAATTTCGCCGGCATGGACTTCACTCCCCGATACTGTTAAGTGAAAGTCACCAAGAGTTTTTTCTAAATTTTCATAAGAAAAAATGCTCGCACCGGTATCAAATAAAGAATCTATTGGGGGTCTTTCGTGAAATTGAATGGGTTTATCCCTAATTCTTACATTTTCATCTTTAATATATCCATTCAAATAGATGTTAATTCCCACTCTAACACCTTGCGGATGGGATATAATACCATAGACTCCAGGAACTCCATATAATAAGGATATATAATCGCTTAAATAATCTAATATCGCTAAATCATGCTCTACAACAACTACAGTTTTATTGTCGTCAGTAAGGCTTCTGATCAATTTAGCCATATTTATTCTTTCACTAACATCTAAATAAGAACTAGGTTCATCAATAAGATATACATCAGCATCCTTCAAGTAAGCAGCAGCAATTGCTACTCTTTGTACCTCTCCTCCGGAGAGAACAGATAATTTCCTATCAAGAATCTCATAGAGATTTAAATCTTTGATGGCTTTATCTAAAAGATCATTTACATCATTCTTTTTTAGGAGATTATAAACCTTACCAGCAACATGTTTAGGAATAAGGTTAATATTTTGAGGTTTATGAACAACTCTTAATTTTTTATTAAATAATTTTAAGAAATACTGTTGTAATTCTGAACCTTTAAAAAAATTAATAATGGCGTCATTATCTGGGGTATCTTCATTAAATTTACCCAAATTCATATTCAGATCTCCTGAAAGAATCGATAGCATAGTACTTTTTCCAATTCCATTTTGACCAATTAGACCTAAAACTTTTCCTTTCTTAGGAATTGCCATTCGAAATAAAGAGAATTGATCGGGACCATATCGATAAGTTATTTGATTTTTCAAGGGATCTGGTAAGTTTATAATGCTTATTGCATTGAATGGACATTTTTTTATACAGATACCGCATCCTGTGCAAAGGCTTTCAGTAATTTCAACAAATTTCCCATCAAAGCCTAATTCTATTGTTTTATCTCCTGTTCTTACCTTAGGACAATATTTTATACATGGTTTTTCACCAAATGGACTACATTTATCAGGCTTGCAGCGATCTTTATTAAGTACGGCGATTCTCAAGACTATTTCACCACTATTTAAAATGAAAAATGATAAATAATTTTTATGATTTACTCAGTAAAGGTTTTGTTAAGTAGTGAAAATAATTGACAAATAAAGTATTCACTCACTGGCTAGAAGAGACAGTGGAAGAAATATCCAAAAGAAGTTTATCAGAATTAATTTTTTCCACCGGTAAAACACCCTCAGGACATATACACATAGGAATTTTAAGAGAGATAATTATTTGCGATGCTTTAAGGAGAATATTTGAGAAAAAAGAAATAAAAGTTTTCTTTTATTTATTCATGGATGATTTTGATGCTGCTAAAAGATTTCCATATTACATAGATACTGAATATCAAAAGAATTATTTAGGTAAACCATTTGCTCTAATACCCTGTCCCTTTGAAGAATGTGGATGCGAAAGCTACGCACATCATTTTGGAAATGAATTAATTTCGACATTCGAATACTTTGGGATAAAAAATGAAATTATCTGGACATATGATTTGTATCAAAAAAGAGAAATGCAAGAAAAAATAAGAATTGCTCTTGAGAATACTGATAAAATCAAGGAAATATTAAAAAAATACATTATACCAACACTGGATAACGAACGAAAACAGTTATTTATTGATATACAAAAAACTTGGATACCTGCCATGGTTATCTGTGATGAATGCAATAAAATACAGTACAGAGCCAAGGACGGAACTATTCGGCCAAATAGGGTCATTAAATATTTAAAAAAAGAACGAGAGGTATTATACGAGTGCCCTGGATGTGGTTATAAAGGAAAAAAATCTATCTATAGTGGTAAATTAAAGTTAAATTGGAGAGTCGATTGGCCTGCAAAATGGGCTTTATTTAATGCAACGTGTGAACCTGCCGGTAAAGATCATAGCGTAAAAGGAGGAGCATACGACACTGGGATAGAAATTTGTCAAAAAATTTATGATTATGAAGGTCCAATTAAACTTCCATATGAATGGTTAAGATTAGGCGATCAAGACATGAAGACATCTAAAGGTATTGTTTTTAGTCCCAAAAAATACATGGAATTAGCCGATCCAGAACTTTACCGAATGTTGATATTAAGAACTAATCCAATGAAACACATTTCTCTGAGGATGGAAGAAATTCCTCAATACTACGATTATTACGAAAAAATGGAAAGGATTTTTTATGGGATTGAAAAACCCGAATCCAAAGAAGAATTTGATTTTTTTAATTACCTATATCCTTTAACTAAGGTTAGCGATGTACCCATTCATAAACCTAGCAGAATTCCTTTAAAACTTTTAATTTTTCTCTCTCAGATGCAAAATATTTTAACCCCAAACAAATTATATGAAAAAGCTATTTCATCCATGAGAACTTTAAATGATGAAAGTGTAATATCATTTGAAAAATTTATAGCTCTATTAAAAAGAACAGAAAATTGGATCAATGAGATTAAGTCATATATTACTAGTTTAGAGGATCAAAAAGCGATAAGAAACATTTTAAATAAAATTGAGATTTTTACAATTCCTGAGACAATTGACAAAAAACTCAATAATAATTTCTCCGATGACCAGATTAACGGCTTAAAAAAATTCAGAGATTATTTAGCTGATAACGATTATCTCGATGCCGATTCAATACAAAATAAAATATTTACTATAGCTAAAAAGGAATTAGAAATTCCACCAAGGAAAATGTTTGAAGCCTTCTATCTCCTCCTTTTAGGTTCGAAATCTGGACCAAGGCTAGGGCCCTTTATTCAAATGCTTGATAAACCATGGCTGATGGAGAGATTAAATCAATTATTATAATAACGAATTAAAAAGAATTCTTAATTCAGATTCTTGTTTCTTGTTTTTTCTTTTTAAACTTATACCATTTCTTCTTCTTTTTTTTTCCCTGTAGAATTGTATAGCATTCAGAACAATAACTGATACCCTCTTCAATCATGTTATCACATTTCTTACAGTGTTTATGAGGATAAATATATTCTACTGATTGTTTTTTGTATCTTTCGTATTTACTCAATAAAAATCTCCAATGTTGTATTAATTATTTATATAGTCAATAAATTATAACTTTTTCACTCCAGGAACTATTTTAATTTGAAAAAATTGAGCATACTTTAATTGATACCTTGCTTCTAAGGGACATTCTGGAAAGAGAGACAAGTAATATTTCTCGTTTTTAATAATTTTATTCAATTCATCCTTCCAGCTCAACAAAACAGTATTGATTCTATCAGGTTTTACGAGAGCAAAGATCGATCCTCCATCACCTGCTCCTGTTAATTTTGCCGCAAAAACATCTGAGTTGTGTTCAATTAGCCGTATTAAAATGTTATTAAAGAATCCAATTCCATGCAGGAATCCAACATGTTTCATCATTTTATTCATTATGGCTGTGTTTTCCTTGAAATAATCTCCCAATTGTTTCCAGTCATGTTTCATCAAAGCAAAACGTGATTTCCAAGAAATCTCTGCAAGATATTTATAACCCTCTATGATTATAGGATCCCCATCCAAATAATATCTCCTTAATTTTTCATGAACGGCTCCACTTTCATGAGATACACCCGAAAAACAAATAATTATTGGTAAACTTTTTATGTTATAAGTTAAATCGATCCTATCGTATATTGCTAAAGGTTCCAGCGAGATTTTCTTATGAAAAATTTTTCCATAGTAGGAGCAAAACCCTAAGCCCCCTCTTGCGATTACATATCGATCTCCATACCCTGCAGTTATTTTAAGATCCTGGTCTTCTACCTTAGTAGCTATTTCTGCTATTATATCTCTATTTATTGGAAACTCTCCCGTTTTTAGACAATTGAAGTTATTATAAAAACCAAAATATTTTGCCAAACCATATATAATTCCAATTATTATAGCTGCGCTTCCACCTAACCCACTTTGTGAAGGTATAGTTGTTATAATTCCAATTTCAAAATTCTCTTTTTCAAACTTCTCCTTAAAAACGGAATTTGTTTTGAGTAACCTATATATACTAGCATAGAAGAGCTTAAATTCCCCCTTTGATTTCTTCTTTATCTCATTTAAGGCCTTTTCTATCTTTTCTTCTTTTGAAATGCAAATATTTAATTTACCAGCATCATCTAAATTTGAATAAAATTTTACTGAACTGACTATTTTCCTCCTTCTTATATAAACAAAAACCGATAGTGGATTATCTAATCCATTGATTGCTGCTGAAGGCATCCAATAATCACCTTCAACCGCATCTAAAGGATTTATTAAATTTATTCTAGCTGGTGCTTGAATTAAAATATCTGGGTTTAACCCTCTTATGAAATCTAAAATCTGTTGTAACATTCATTATCATCCAACATGTTTTCTTGGGTATTAAAAATGATAACAAGCATTTTTAGTTATATTTTTTTTAAAATAAAGGTAGTTAAAGTATTATCTACATTTCAGATCAACTTATTTTTTCTAAATCATTTATGTTTAATAAACCTGAATTCATTCATTCCACTCTAATAAACAAATATAATAAGTTTTTATAATTAAATAAAAAAAAATATTGAAATGGTTAAGAAGGGTAAATTTAAGTTGTTTTCATTTTTAGTAGAAAATTATTTAATTTATTATAAAAGCATTAACAAGAATAATAAGCTTATTGCCTTTTCTATTCTTGAATGCGACAATTTTCTCAGAATAATTAAACCTCTTAATGATTATTTATTAAATAAATATCTATTCTATTATTCTATTCAGCTTAATATTCCTCAAAAAAGAAAAAATATAGTCATTATATCCTTTATCGGTGAAAAAAGAAACATTATTGATAAATTCTTTAATTTAATTAAAGAACAGATGAATAATATTGATAAATCAGTATTGTTTTTAAAAAATCGCAAATTAAAAAGGCATTTTTTACATGTGTTGTCAAATAATTTAGATGGAGGAGCAAATTCAATGAAACACCCGAATTTTTTGGTTTTAAAGAATGGTGATAATCTAAAATTTATTCAAATACATCAAATAAATTGTGACTACCTTAAAAATCAAATGATTTCGTTGCATAGTTTACAGAAAGCTCTTAAAAGCTTTAATCAAAAAGGGTATATGATTTTTAATGTTAGAACTAATAATCATCAGAAAATTGTAACTAACGGGTACTTTTTAGGTATAAAACATGATGTAGACTCAAATGTCATTGACATGGATAGAGAAATAAACCAACTTTATAATTGTGACCTATTCAAGAAATCAAATCTTAATATATCAAACATTTATCGTATTTTATGGAGGGTAAATGTTTCAGATAATTTTTATGCAATAAATAATGATGCTGACATTTTTTTTTCATTAAGTCATTTTAATTTTCAGGACATCTCTAAGTTTAACACGCAATTTGTTAAAAACCTGCAATTGAACCAATTAGATTATTATCGTCTAAAGCCAAATCTTTTTTTTATTGAAGAGAAAATTTTATTTCTAATTTTAGAGGATAACAATTTAAAAGATATTAAAAAACTACTAGAAAATTTTTTCTCGCAATATTTCATATTCATTTTAATTCTAAATCAAAAAGAATATAGGAAACTAATTGAATCTAATGAAGTAGGTTTGTTGGATAATATAAAAATTCTTAGCTTTAAAGATTTTGTCATGCTTGATTTCTTGGAGTTGAGCAAAGAAAATTTATTAAAAAATGCCTAAATCGATCGCGATATCCTGAGCAGAATAATTTGGGTGGAGTTTAATCAAAGCTTTTTTTTCCCCTTTAGGTGTTATGATTGTATTCACCTTGATAACTTTGACATTGTGTATTTTCTCTATTGCTTGCTTTATCTGACTCTTATTAGCTTTTTTATTAACGATAAAAACTAACTTATTTTCCCTCTCAATAATATCAAAGGTTTTTTCAGTTATCAACGGCCTTTGAATAATCTTATAATAACTTTCCAAGCTAAATTAACACCTCATAACTTTCTAATTCACTAAAAGCTGATTGAGTCCATAAAATTAATCGCCCTGGTGACCCTCCAGGTGCTAAATTTGCAATTGACAAGTTTTCAATCTTTATAACATCTAAACCAGGAATATTTCTTGATGCTTTAATTACTCCGAAATCTTCCTTAATTACGATTAGAACACTTTTCTTATTTTTATATTTTCGTCCCCGTCTCTTCCCTTTTCCAGCTCTTATTTTTTTTCCTTTTTTTGCTCGAAACAAATCTTCTGCTAATCCTAATTCTGTGAGGGTTGAATACAAGAATTTAGTTTTCTTAACTGTTTGTATTTTATCATCGATAACTAAAGGAATTTCAGGAATATTTTTAATTATATGACCACGTTTTTTTACCCATTCTAGATCACCAGAAGCTGATATCGCAGAAATTATAGATAACTTGTTAATTTTTTTGTTTAATTTTTTGTCAATAATTTTATCTGCTTTTATTGGGTGAGCTCTTCTCCCTCCCTTTGCAAAAGGGACTCTTCCTACATTTCGAGATGTAGGGAACCCAGAACCTTTAATACGTGGGGCTCTTGAAATTCCATGTCCTGTCCCCCAACCTTCAGCGGTATTTCTTAAACCTGCCCTCTTATTTCTTCCTTGAATTTGTTTATTCTTACTTGAAGAAACTTCACTTGCTAGCTGAATAAGATCGCTTCGAGGTTTTACATTGAATAACTGAGGCATATCAACTTGATCTTTCTTGTTGCCATCTAGATTATAAACATTAACTTTTTCCATAGAATCACAATCTTTTATTATTTTCTTTGTTGACTTTCTCTACTAATAAATGTTATCTCAGGTGGTTTAATCGTAAAGGATTTTATGGGTCTTATTGTTTTTCTTATTCTTACCAATCGATTTTTTGGTCCAGGTATAGAGCCTAATATAAGAAGATAATCTCCATTTATATTTCCATATTTAACAAACCCTCCCTTTGGATTAATTTCTTCTTCATTTTCTCCGATTACCATAACTCTCTTATGATATTCCGTCCTCTGATGAAATCCTAATTGTCCCGGGCGTGGAACGGTATAAAGTACTCTAGCAGGATGCCAGGGACCAATGCACGCAACAGCTCTCTTTATTTTATTGTTCTTCCTTGTTAGTATTTTAACGCCAAATCTTTTCACGGGACCTTGGAATCCCTTTCCTTTTGTGACTGATAATATATCGACTAGCTCTCCTTCGGTTAATATGTCTCTAGCTTTAATTTCTTTTCCTAGTAAATTTAGAGCATAAGAAAATTCATCTTTTGGACTTCCAATGGAATTTAATTTAATTTCAATAAGATCTGGCTTTTTCCTTGGTAAAGAAGTAAGATGGGGTTGAGTTTGAAAAATTCCTCTAATTTGGCTATTGTTATTAAGAGCGTTTAATAGTTTTTCTTTATTCCCTTCAAAATCATATTGTTCTTTAATTGGAAGGGTAATCTTTCGACTAAGATAATCATTCAATTCGGGTGAAATGATATCTCCTACGATATATTTACCATATTCGTCTTCATTATACACCCTTATACCAATCAAAATCAGAGGTGGTACTTCAACAACCGTAACAGGTTTCATTAGTTCTTTTCCAAAGTAGGGGCTGTTTTTCTGATCTTCTATATAAGTAATATGTGTCATACCTGCCTTGAAACCAGCATATCCTAAAAATGTAATATTATCAGATGCATCTAACCAGTGTCTTACTCGACCTTTAGTTTGTGCAGCTCTTTTTCTTGGAAGAAATGCTAAAGAGCCATGCCTTGGTGCGTGTTTTTTACGGTGTCCCATGAATAATCACTTTAAAGATAAAATGTTAAATTTATCACAATAAAAAAAGTTTTTCATTCAGAAATAACATTAAATTCCCTTAAATTAATAAAAATGGACTTTTTAAATGTAAACTACAAGAAATAATTATAGATGACATCGAAAATAGATAAGTTAAGCTATTTCCAAGTAAAACATGCATTAGATGATAAAGAAGAGAAGACTTTAATAATAAATTGTTCGATTTGTTCAAATTTAGAAGAAGGCAGAAATTTCACGAGTGAATGTATTTACTGCATACTCAAGAATCTCTATTTAAACAAAAATAGCATAGATAAAACCACTTCAGTAAAAAAATGCGAAAATCTAATTAAATATAATCAAATTTCATCCATTTTAGGCTTTTTTAATAAAATTAGTTCTATTAGAAAGATTTGGAAGAAAATAGAGAATATTGGGAAAATAAAATGCAGATATCAAGAATTTGATTGTAGGATAGGAACTTTGTACAATTCTTCTTTTTCTACTGATACAACTCCTAATTTTGAACCAATTTCGATTTTAAATTATATTCTTGATAAAATAAATGAACTTAAAGAAACAGAAGTCATCAATTTTGATTGTCAAAAATGTATTAAAAAAGTTTTAACCCTTTTAGAAAATATATTAGATGTTTTAAATAAATTAGATATCATTCATAAATACAAAAAATTTTCAACAAAAAACAGCAGTGCCGATTCTATTATAGATTTCTATAATCATATCGTATTTGAGATAGCATCCACTTCAATAACCAAAAAATTCACTGAAAATTCATTTATTACATCAGGAAGTGATTTGATTGAAACATATGGTATAGGAAAGAATAAGATCTTTCAAATATTAATTTTTGATGTAATTAACGAATACGAGAAAAATTATATTGTTAAATTTTCATTACAATCTTCTGGAGAAGAAGATTTCTTTAAAAAGATAGTAAAAGACGCGAAAAACAACTTAAAGCTTCTTGACTCTGATAAGATTATTCCCCTTGAGGAATTGATAAGCAGATATCGGATGAATGCTAAATATTATTTAGCTTCTAAATACAAACTTTCTGAAAGCGAAATGGAAAGCATATCATTTATTTCTGCATTGCATAAATTAAAAATAGAAAAGATTTTTCCTTTATTGATAGACGATCAAATTGAAGAAATTTTTTTAGATTCTCCAAAGGAAAAGGTTTATATTAACCACCAGAAATTTGGGCGCTGCAGAACTGATATAAAATTAGATATAAAGGATATTGAGAGATTAAAAACATTTCTAAGATTATACAGCGGAAGAAGACTTGATTTTTCAAATCCAAGCATTAAAGTTGTTATTAAAAACAAATATTTCTATTGTAGATTTGCTATCGATGTGGGGCCAGTTCAGTTACATAATTTCGCATTAGATATAAGAAAATTAAATAAAAATATATATACTATTCAAGATTTACTGAAAAATGGCACTCTCAACCCCACGATTTCTGCTTTTTTATATTTTTTGATTTTAAGGAGGGTTAACATAACGGTAACTGGCGAAACAGATACCGGAAAAACAACTTTAATTAATGCATTAGATCTACTAACACCAAAGGAATTTCGAAAAATATATGTAGAAAATATAATTGAATCGTTAAATCAATCACCATATCAAAAACATCAACTAAAATACCAGGTGGATTCTCTTGAAGAACAATCAGCGCGTCAAACATCAAAGCAAAATCAAATTAAAAACTTACTCCATCGTACTCCTGACATTATTTATTTAGGTGAAATTTTAACTAAAGAAGAAGCTGAAGCACTTTTTCACTGTTTAGCTGCGGGTTTAAAAGGATTTCAAACCATTCATTCTAACAATATTGATTCATTTCTGAATAGAATTATTCATCACTTTAAAATTCACATCTCATGTTTAAGTGATTTAGGACTATTAATTTTAATGAAGAAGAATAGACAAAGAAGAATGATCGCATCGATAGTAGAGATGAGAAATAATATAGTTGAAGCTAATAAAATTTATAACACTCTTTTTAAGTTCGAACCCGATTTAAAAAATTGGAGTGTTTTTAAATCTTTATATGAATCAAATTTAGTGGAAAAAATACGAAAATATGAGGATTTTTCTCAAGATAAATTCCAAACATTGTTTGAACTTTATCAAGATGTCTTTAAAACTCTTCAACATATCGAAAAATTAGATATATATAAGTTAATCGAATTATTTGATCAACTGTCGTTTTATTCGTTAACAAATGTTGAGACTCTTTGCGTGTTTTGGGAAAATTGGAAAAACTCATGTAGTTTAAATTCATAAATAACTACTATGATATATGACAAATCTGTTAGAAAAAGCTTTATTGACAGGTTTTGGATTATTTATTCTTACTATTTTCGTCTCACTAATTAACCCATTTATAATTAGTATTTCTGAATTTAATAGCACGATTAAAAATGATGTAGAGAATTACAATAACTTTTTTAATGAAGTAGATACAGCAATTCTTTTTGTCATTGAAAATCCTGATGTAATTTATTTAAATGAAATTGAATACCCAAGAAATTTAAATATTACAATGACTGAAGACTATGTTAAATATAACTTTTTGATAGAAAGCGAAATACAATACAAAATCTATGAATATGTGAAACCTTTCATAAGTCGTGCATATATTAACCTCTCTGCTTCGCGATACTTATTAAATATTTCATGTAATTATAATTTCATTAATATTCAATTCATTTAATTGAGAGATATAGTTAAACTATGAATCTTACTAATAAGTTGATAATTTTTTGCCAAAAAATTCATCCGTATAATATCCCGAGATTCAGATTTAGAAAATTAGATACCAGATACAAAATATTGTATGAAAAGGAATATAATCTCCATGAGAGTGATATTAATAAAGCTAGCTTTATAATATTTTTAATTTCGTTCATTATGTTATTCGTTACTTCCAATTTTCTTTCGATATTCAATCTTGTCCAAGTATTTTCTTATTCCCTAATAATATCCTTATTTCTATCTTACAGCTTTAATAAAAAGTTTTATAAAGAGATCTTAAAGAAGGAGAATCAATTGAATGCCTTCGTTTATGTTATTAGAATTTATTTTTCACTTATACAAAAATCTGTTGGAAACAGTGCTGATTTAACTATTAATTTTATTCGACTAATTTCGGACTACAACCTTCCAATTAAGAAAGAATTCAGGGAAATATTAAACAAGATTCAATTAGGTCAAAATCCCGAGATGTTACTCGCGAATGTTACCACTCCTTCAATAGATTTTAATTCCTATTTAAAAGAATTACTAATATCTAATTTTACTTATAATGAAACCCTCTCCGAAAATTCATTAGAAAAAAAGTTTCGACAATATCTAAGAGAAATTGAGTCAAAATTAAGTGTTTTCTTTTTTATTGGATTGTTTTTCCCTTTGGGGGTGTGCTTTTTAATTTTGTTCCAAAGAATAAATTTTCTTTTATTAGTTATAATATTACCACTTTTTTTCATATCAATTAAAACATTAAACAAGAAATTTTTACGAAATGATTCGTTTTTGCTCGGATTGCTAAATAATTATTCGAAAGAGGAAAAAGCTAAATTTCGCGAATTCATCTACTTCCTGAAAGGTTTTACATTAAACTTACAAAAAAACTCTTCACCGGAAATTGCATTTATAAATTCATATTCACAAAATAAAAGCCAAATCGTCTTATTAGACATCCCAATAAAGTCACAAATCACTAATCTTATAAATCTCTCCTGTTCTTTTGAGGAAATGTTGGAGAACTTACAAATTGAGACAAATTCAATACGTTTTAAAATAATTCTAGAAGTAATTGGAAAGTTAGTTAGTAAAAACGCATACATTTCTCATAAAAAGATCAAAGAGTTATTATATGAAATTTCTAAGCATCAAAAACTAGAAAGCGAGTTAGAAATAATAATTAGAGGAGAAAAGTTTCGGGTATTATTCTTTTTATTCCTGTTACCAATCATAATTGGAGGAATTGGGGGTTTATTTCCACTGTTTAATATTATGATTAACAACATATCCTTCTCTAGTATTGTTTACTTATCTTCTTTATTAGAATTATTCTTTAGTTATGATTTCGTTGTTATTTTTCTTGCGCTATGGTTTTGTGTCTATATATCCTCTTATTATTTCTTGGAAATTATATCTTACGAAAGAAAGAGTATTCTAATTATTGCTTCCTGCTTTATTTATATATTAGCATTTTTCTCAAGTTTTTTTACTATTCTCAATTATTTTTAATAAGAATTTAGTAAGTATTAACTAAAAAAAATGACATAAAATAATTCAGCTATTAAAAAAACTCCAATAAATATAATAAAGAATTTAGAATAAGAAACTATCGTTTTAAATAATATTGTATTAATACTGATATTGTACATAAAAATATCTATTTCATTTAGAATTCGGAGAAACGGTATTAAAAATATTAAGAATATTATAAGAGAGACAAATAAAGTTGTTAGTTCGGTGGATATTATGGAATATAGAAAAATAAATATGAAAAGCGATACTAATAGAAAGAATTGTAATAGAATTATTGTAAAATTCGTCATAATCCAACTTATATGACAAAATAACTATTTAAAATTCTAAGAATATTGTAAAAGATTATGTGATATTGAGATTTAAAAGCTAAATATTTATAAGTGACAAGAATTAGGTCTATTTCACATTATGTTTTCGAATGTTAAACATTATGAAAAACGGATTGGCCTAGAAAATATTATATAAAAAAATGATTTGATTATAATTATGAGAAATTTAAAATTGAAGGGATTAAAATATGATAAAGGGAAATACGATTTATATAATGAAAGATTTGTGTTTTTTCCCCCACAAATAATTGATATACTATCATCGATATATGGAGAGGGAGTAAAGTCTTTACTAGTTTGGTTAGGTAAAAAAGTTGGTTGGGCGTTAATTCAGGATTGGGATGATCACTTAAAATCAAAAACCTTAAGTGATTTAGTTAATCAATTTTGCAACATAATAAGCAATCAAGGATGGGGAATTTTTAATCCAAAACAAATTTCAGACAACTTAATAGTAATAGAACTTCAACATAATATCTCAAACAATTTAAATATCAAATCAAAGTATATATGTTATTATATTACGGGATTATTAGCTGGTTTTGGAGAATATGCACTTTATAAAGTAAATGTTATAGAAAATAATTGTAGTATTGAGGATCAAGATTTAAATTCATGTGAATTTAGAATCGAGAAAATTTTTTAAAGATTTAAATCACCAAGGATCCCATTCTTCAGGATTCAGTTCTTTAACCTCGTTATTTTTAAGATCTTTCTCTGAAATTTGAGGTTCTATTTTTGCATAAACATTTTCATCTTCCTTTATCTTTTTGTATGATTCAAGATCTTCACGAATTAAGTCATCAGTTAATAATATTTTATCTTCACCTATTACTACATCTTTAAAAGCAGAAATTAAAGATAAAAAATTGAAAAACTCTTCCTTTTTCATTTCTACATTTATAAAATCCCCGTTTTTTAATAATCTAAGTTTTATTAGGCGAACTTCGCCACTTATTTCTACCGAAGTCAATTCAATGTTTTCATTTTTATTTTTTAACTGAATCTTCCATGAAGTTTCTCTTGTTTTTTCGATTTCCATTAATTTAGCTCCACTCTTAAGATAATTAAATATCAATATTTTAATAAAAATTAACCAATTTAAAATTATCCTAATATAAGTATCGAAGATTTTAATCAAAAAGTTAAAAAAAAAAAGAGGTTCTCATTACTTACTTTTTATTAGAAAAGATAATTAATCATCAAAAAATCATAGGAAATGAAGATTAATACAGCAATTGGAGGTCTAATTTGTGCAAGAAATTGAAATTTCTCTCTTTCTTCATTATAAAACAAAGTAAGTGATTTCATCTGGAGCTTGGTATCTGAATATTTATTTATTTGCGAGAAATCCAAAAACCTATAAAATAGCTTCAAAAACGCTCCTCTTGGATATGAAACTTTCTTAATTAATGCATGCAACATATTGTAAGGATGAGATTTTGTTAAAAAACGATTGAAAAGGTAATTGCATGATACTAGTAATAAAAATAAGATGAAAAGGTATGAAAAAAAAGAAAAAAATAAATTGAAATTAAAACCAAGAATTGGAAAAGCGAAGAACAAAAAGATAATTAACTTACCATCACTTCCCCCTATTAATTTTAAACAGAATAACGAAAAAGAAAAAATAAATGCTAATAAAACGATTAAAGATTTACAGATCGCAAAAATCATTAGGTTAGTATAAAAATTTTGAGCTTCAATAAGTGTTAAAACGAAACCAGCAATAAAAAAAAATGTAAGGCTTCTGTTGGGTATTTTTCTAAAACATATATCTCTATAGATACAGTATAATAAAACCACATTTGAATAATAAAAAAAAAACTCACCGATGTTTAGAGCCAATCCTTATATATCGCCTTCCCATATTTGTATAAATGTTTTTAAACTCTTAGCTTTAATGTTTTCAAATTTGTATCTATATATTTTAATTCGCCCAAATATTTTCTCCTGAATTAATTTAAAGGATTTTAAATAGTCTAAGTGACTTTTAACGCTTGCATGATTAAGTTTAGTAGTCTTTATGATCTGAGATATTGATAATTCTTGATTTAATGCTAATACTTTTAAGATTTTAATTCTTGCCCGTGACCCTAATAAATTTTCGATTTTAAAGTTCTCTTCTGCTTCTTTTACTATCAAATTTTAATACCTTTAGTTTCCATTACTTCTAATAAAAATTCTTTATACTTTGAAATGGGAATATCTTGAACAGTTATTTGAGCTTTTCGACCTTTAATAGATTCACTGACGATTTCCATAGTAATTAAATATTCTTTTTTAAACTCATGGAGGTAATTCCATAGTTGTGAATGAGACCGTGGTTTCATTCCTAAGCTTTCACATAATATTAAATACGATTCAGTGATTTCGCAAACAGAAGTATGAATTCCTCCACATTTATCTAGAGAATTTATAACAGCTAATAAAAAAATGATTTTTTGAGTAGACATATATTTTAATATATCTATTGTTGAAAAAGGAACTATGTCTTGATTTGCAAGACGGATTGATTCTATAGTAATGTATTTAAAATTCTGATTTTCAGCGATCTTAGTTGATTTCCATAGTAAGTTTAATCCATACCTTATATCTCCACTTTGATAAACTAAATCTGCAATAATTTGGATTAAATTATCTGAAATAACATTATCTTTTAAAGTAATTTCTGTTCTATACTTCAATATATCAAAGAGCTGTTCTTTATTATAATTGTTGAAATATATTATATTTCTCTGTAAAGTGCTCATAGTACTAGTATCCAGACCACTTAAACAAGATATATCCCTTGCAATTCCAATAATAGAAATGTGTTGACGAGTATTGGACGAGTCATCGTTAATTCTCGTAAGTGAATAAATAAGATCCCCCTCCTTGCTAATTAAATAACTTAATTCATCCAAGACAATTAATAAATGGAGATTTTGATCTTTAATAATATCAACAATAATTTCAAGTAAATCTTGTGGTGAGTACCCTCTTTTTGGAAAATTATTATTGAGTGTACGAACTATTTTGATTAACACTTTATAGCTAGTCCTTTCTTTCCGACAATTAATATGGACATACTTAATATCTGCTGATCTTTTTTGAGCTGCGTTTACTAACATTTCTCCAAAGAGTTTAATTGTTGCTGTTTTTCCAATTCCAGTTTTTCCAATAATTAGTATTTTTCGTGAAATTGAATTCGGATTTGTTATGAGTACCAAAAATAATTGAGATAGTAGTGACAACTCTTTATCTCGATGTGGTAGCCTTTTAGGAATAAAATTATTATCGAGTTTGCTTTCATTTTTGAACAACGATGGTTTTTTTAATAAATCTTCAAAGTAATCTATTGTCATGAGGATATTTGATAAAATGATATTAGAAGTTAGAAAATCATAATATATAATGAAATACAGAGTCCTAATTTTTTATTATTATAATGAATTATTAACTATTTTAGTTCTCAAGTTCCTCTCTGGAAAGCATGCCTTTATTCGTGATATTAATAAATATCGCTACTTTGCTTAAATTAAAAATGTTATTCTTTTTTGTCGGATGAAAAATTGAATCTTTGTAATTATACTGTAAAAGTTAGTTCTATAATTCCCCATTCGATTTTAGATTTAAAATTTAAATGTGATATCTTTAATCAATTTAAAACTTGCCTTTTTGTACTTATATACTTTTAAACCAACTGAAGTTAAAAGAGAAGTTAAAATTGAAAGGAGACAAATGTTAACATAATAGAACGAGCTATAATTGTTGTGATATTGAAAATTTTGAATTTGAAAGGATAGAGACATCGTTCTATTCTCTAAATAACTAGTTCCGTTAAATATAACATTAACATCCACATAAAATATTTTGTTACCCTCTTTAAAGTTGAAAATAGATGGTAAAATAATGATATTAACAAATCCTGTCTGATTAGTCTTTAAAATTTCCTCGTATTCGAGATTTGAATTACTAAAAACAATAATTTTTAAATTCTCATTTTCAAGCGGTTTCATACTTGTGGTAAAATAGTAGTAAAATAGCTGAATTTCAATCATGCTACCTTCTTCTGTATTATTTACAAAATTAGTAATTTCTACATAAACAGTTATTCTTTTTACATATAATTCGTACGAGAATGTTATATCCAAATAGTGCGAGTTGTTTTTAATAATAAATAATACATCATTTCTTCCTAAACCTAAATGCCTAACCGTTGAAATGTTGAATGAAAGTATTCCATCGTTATCTGTTGTGAAATTAGTTTGATAGATAATCTCACCATTATTCCTTATTAAACATTGCAGTGTTTCATTTTCTAAGCAAAAACTCGTATTTCCACTGTAGAATTTTGCTTTAAACAAATTAGATTCTCCATATACTAAGTTACTTTTAAAATTGTTTAATTCACAATCTACTTCTCGTTTTGTAATATTAATTGTTATAATTTCTTTATATGTTGTTACAACATCGTGGGAATTGAAATTTTCGTAGTAATTAAACATTTTTATGTAAATTCTACTAGAATAATTTGTAAGTGTTAAGTTTAGGAATTGAATACTAATTATCCAATTGTGTTGTGAAATACCGATAGCGTAATAATTGGAAGAATTCCAAAGGATTTTATCAAAAATATTAGTAACTTGAATTTGAATATAAGAAACCTCGAACCCTGAGTCGTAATATAACTCCCAGGATCCATTTAGATAAATATTCTCATTATTATAATATGTATTCTTATCGGTTACCAGCAAAGTATTACTACATGAAAATCCTAACGCCGATTTGGGAATAAGCATTATTCCTAATAAGAAATATAGGAAAAGAACTGCTTTACTTTTTTTATTCACATCAATTTTATTTATTAAAATATAAAAACTCAGATAATTCCAAAAAACATTTATTTTGTCAAAGATTTAAATTCAAAACTAAGAAATTTGTTATTGTTGAATGAAAGTGGGAAAAGTTAGAACCCTTTTGATAAAGAAAGTCTCAAAAGAATTAATAAGCAAATATCCAAATGTATTCACCACAGATTTTGAAAGAAACAAGATATTGTTAGACAAATATTCTAAAGTGGATTCAAAACATCTTAGAAATCGAATTTCAGGATATATTGTTAACTTAATGAAGATAAAAATTAGAGAACAATCCTAAAAACTGAATTTATAAAATTATTATAAAGAAGAAATCAAGTGGTCCTTATTAAAGAAGACGCAAGAATTATGGCAGATCTTTTAAAATCAGGTCATAAAATGCTAAGTTTATCTTGTCCTATCTGTAATAATCCAATTTTTCAAAATAAAAGTGGAACTACTTTTTGTGCAATATGTAATAGGGAAGTGTTACTAGTTGATAAAGACTCTAATAAGAATGATGAAGATATTAAGCCAAATGTTAATAATCCACTCGAAATTACAATTTTAAACAGTAATATAAATTCTGTTCTTATTGAAAAGATAAATTGGATTGCTCATAGACTAAAAAATGAAACTCAAATTCATATTATTAATGAATATTTAGAGCTTTTACTTAATCTTTTGAATCTTCTTGAAAAGCTTAAGAGCTTCAGGTTGTCATAGAGACATAAATATAACTTATCTCACATCAGTGCTTCTGCCGGGATTTGAACCCGGGTCACGAGGGTGAGAGCCTCGCATGCCAAACCCTTTCTTTCTTAAGAAAGTTTGGCCGGACTACACTACAGAAGCAGACTTATTAATAAAATTTATTATTTTATTAAACCTTAAATTAATTTTAAACTTAATTAAAAAAAAATTTCATAATGAATAACGAGAACATAAACCAATCGTAATTTATAACATTATCGCGCCCCAGACAAGTCAAATAAAACTAGCTTTTCTTTTTTATGAAAATTGGTTTAAGCAAATTAACGTAATGGTCTCTAATAGAATATTCAGCTATGTTCGTTGCTAAAGAAATTAATTTTTGAGTTAAGACGGTTTTTTGATTGAATTCCTTCGATAGCAATTTATCTGCTAGATAAATAATAGCTCCAGTTAAAATAAAAGGGTTTCGTCCACCACGATCCCATTTATTTAAACTTGCTAAAATCAATCTACATTTACTAGTTAGTTTACACTTATAATCTTCTTTGGACCAAACACTCTCTTTTTTTTCTAATCTCATCTCAAAGACTTTTTGATTTATTATATTATCGATCAATCTATTTAAGTAATCCTCACTACTATGAGGTATCGTATCATTATTTAAATGATTTTTATACCTTATTCCATCTCTTAAAATCAATCTTGGATTAACTCGGTGACCAAAATTTTGAAAAGCATTTGAAATTTCGTTAATAGTAATTGGAGCGTTATGATACTCTTTACGAACTGAATAGAATATGCAAAAAGCAATCAAGGAGATATTATTAATAACTCTCTCTTCATTTTTAATTATTTTTTTATAGTAATATGCTGCATTATTTCTAATATTCTTATTCAAGTTTAAATAGACTGAGATTTTATTTAATATATTAAAAATCCTGTATTCAGTTTCATGGTTTTTAATTCTTAAAAATTGCGAATAGTTTTTTTTTAATCTTCTATACAGTTTTTGCTCATCGGGAGGTAATAACTTACCCGTTTTATCTTTTAAATTTTTTGAATTCTCATAGTCTATAAATGTCCCTAATCCCCCAATATAATCAGTTCTTTCTCCTAAAGCAACATATTGTCTACTCAAATTACTCTTATTATTAAAGTTGTTGAAAATATATGACGAATCTTTATAAAGATTATCTAATACTAACCCACAATCTTTACATGTTATTTCGAAAGAGTTAGTTATCACTGGACCACCACATTCAGAGCATTTTTCTTCTTCTATACTTTCTTTTGTATTAATATCCATTCTATCACCTAAAAGACAAGGAATATATATTACTAAATAAATCAGGCTTTTATCTCAATTTTGTAGATTGTTTGTCACTTAAAGTAGAATAATTTTTCATCGGAGTTCATAAAATTGTTTTAGAGCCAGACTGAGAGATAATTGGAATTAAAAAAAAAAGCTATTTTTATCCTATAATTCGAAGTATAATTTAATGAAATAAAGATCTCCTGAATTAAAATATCAACAAAGGAGAAATTAAAATGAATCAAATTCAAGGACCATATAAATGGAAAAAAGATATTTCTTCATCCCATCTTGATTTATTGGAAAAAATTTTTAAAAAAATCGATCTAATTATTAAAGGAAAGAGAGAAATAATGTATTCTGATATTATTAACCTTATTGCAAGGGAAAATTATAGCGGAAAAGTATACAATGAGATCTTATTATGGTGTAACTACAATATTAGGCAAGGGAAATATTTTGCGATTATCCAAGAATCCATGTGCTGAGCAATTAAAAATAGTGAAGGAAAATCTTTTATTATAGTATTTCGATCAAATTTAATTTTAAAAACAAAAAATGCAGCAAAATTAATCTCCTATATGCTTGAGAAGTGAAAACTAAAATAAAGTTATAAATGCTTAATTATATTAATATTTAATAATATTATTTTATAAAGACCAGAGAGATATTTCTATTAAAAAAATTTAATAAAAATGTATTTAACGGTCATTAAAATAGTTTTTGATTAATGAGGTTCTTTCTATGGTTCGTTGGACTGCAGATCATAATATTTACATAAAAATTCTTTACTGGGGTATGGGAGGCTCCGGAAAAACAACGATAGTAGACACATTATACCAACTTACAAAAGAACAAAAAAAAGATATTACACCAACGGGAAATCTAACTAAAATTTCGATGGCAAGCGGGTCTACTTTATATTTTGATCGTGGAATTTTTCAATCAACTAAACAGAGCAAAGTATATTACCATGTTTATACTGTTGCTGGGCAAAGTAGATTCTCTCCATTAAGAAAAAAGATTTTCAAGGGTACTGATGGGGTAATTTTCGTAGTTGATTCGCAAACTCACTTCTTTGAAGATAATATTGAATCTTTAAAGGAATTAAAAAATGTTACAAGGGGGAAGTTAATTAAAGAAATTCCACTTATAACTATGCTAAATAAGCAAGATCTTAATGAAACTATAGGAGAAGAAGATTTTAAGCAAGTTCTCAAAGAAGAAAAGCTCTGGCATGAACCAGATCACGAGTTATATATCTGGAATCCTATAATTTATAAAACTTGTGCATTATACGAGAAGAAATTGGATATCTATAGAAGTTTCAGCGAATGTGCGAGAAGAACTGGATTATATCAGATATACGGGGATGGAAAAGCACCAGTTGGTGACAATTTCAGTAGAGATATCCCAAAGTTTTAAACTTTCTTATAGATTTTTAATCTTTTCGACGATGATAAATCATTACAATATCTTAATAATTTTAATTCTTTTTAAGATAAGCAATACTTGGTAGCTACGAAGGATCTCGGGTTATTGAATATATTAATAAGAACCCCTAAAGAACCTTATATGAATAAAGAAAATAAATTTCATTATTTATTAGGAGTTCCCTACGGTTATAAAAATTCTATGAAAATAACTAATATCCATGACCTATAAAAAATAGGAATGAAATATTATAGTTACATTGAGGATTATAAAAACCAATAAATTCTAAATATTGATTTGTCTTGTTTTAATAATTTATATAAATTCTTGATCATTTTATATAATACTAAAGAATATCATCTTTTGAGTAAATAGAAATGGGAGTTTATAATAGCATCAAGGAACAATTACCAAAACAATTTTCAATATTTCAGTTAATAGATATACTAAGAGTGGACGCGCAGGAAGTAAGAAAAGTTCGAAATTTGTTAAAACAGTTTCACATACAAGGATTTATTAAAAGACTTTCTAAAAACATGTATGAAAAAATTTAGAAATAAAAAAATCTAATTTGTTATACTCATTTTTAAAGTTAATTCTGGAAATATGAATGTTATCACACGATTAAATGCATCTAATATCCCTTTTCCTTCAGTTGCTACCGTTTTATTAGCAGAAATATATTTAAATTGATTTATATTTATTTTTTTTATAAATTCATGATCAAATATCTCTTGTTTCGATTCAAAATCAGATTTGTTTAATGAAATTACCATTGGTAAATTATAAAATTCATTTCTGAACATTGTTTTGAGCTCATTCCACGATCTTAAATTGTGATGTAAGCAATGAGCTTGTGAATCAACAACAAAAATTAATGCATCTACTCCATTCAAAGTTGCTGGTCTGGTGCTTGCATAAAAATCTTGTCCAGTAGCAGAATATATTAAAAATTTTAAGCCCCATTCAGAGCCTTTAAACTGCAATACACCAAAATCAAAGAACAGAGTTCTACCAATAGTGCTATCAATTGATTTTAAACCTTCTTCTTTATTAAAATAAGAGAATAAGTGTTTTATTGAGGTCGTTTTTCCTGACATAGCGGGGCCATAATAAACAATCTTAACTTGTAATATTTTGTTCTCATAATCGTATATCACTGCTAGTCACCCCCATAATGATTGCATACTATCTAGAGCATTAACTTTTTTCCCATTCTCAATTAATGACGAAAAATCTTCCCCCCATTCTTTAAATATAAATGAGATTATTCTTTCTATATGAGCGTAATCATAATCTATTGTTTCCATAAGCGTTTTACTTCCAATTTTTGTATTTATTTCAATATTATTTAATAAATTTAACCTAGAGAAAATAAAAAAAGCTCTCTTAGATCCAGAATAAAAATTTTGTATCTCCTTTTTAAAAATATTACGCTTCAATTCTTCCTTTTCGACATCAAAATCCAATAGCGTCCTAAGTAAATCTTTATTTATATCTTCTGATTTAACTTTCTCAAATAGAACCCGTTTCATTTTTGTTATAGATCTTTCAGTATCTTGAGATATTTTTTGTAATACCTCTCTTTCAAAAGTAAGATCGAGTAACTTCCAATTTAATCCAATAAAGTCTATTGAAACTGAATTTGAAAAGAAACTAATACTTAAGAAACAATTAATTTTCTTTTTAACGCTATTAATAAACTGTTGAATTCTTTCCTTTTGCTCTGGTATTTCAATTCCAATTAACCAAGAATTAAAGTTTTCAAATTGGTTTAAAGCTTTCAGTGCAACAGTCGTAGGACATCTTATATGTGTTCGTTGTGAGTTATAATCCATGTTTTCATTCATAATTAAATTTGTATACTCAATATCCGAAATAAAATCCGTATAGAATATTAATTCTTTGCGGAAATGAATCAGATCCGATAGATCTATTATAAAATCATCAATTACTTCCGCATCATCACCATATACAATTATTGGTATTCTATTTAACAAACTATAAAGAATTAATGATGTATCTGGTGCTTTTAGTCTTTCTAGGAATTCGAAAAAACTCATTTTTTCACCTAATTATTTAATAACTAATTCCCCTAGCATACTCTTAATATCAAAAACATTCTGATTCTGAATTTCAGATGCTTGCTTGATGAGATTACGTATTTTTTTCGAAAATTGAGGAAGAATTAGCCTTATTAAACCTAGTTTTTGTCTTGATTTTCCTATCTCAGTGCTAAATATGGCTCTTCCCAAACCGTGAATAAATTGAAATTTATTTTCACAATCTAACAAAATATTATCTGCATTCATCTTTTTTAGTAACCAAGCACATCGATTTGCAGTTTGGAAAAGAGAGTAGCTCATCGCGGAGATATTATCTAAATCCTCTTCTTTATTCTTGGTTTGCTTTAAAATCTTAGAAGCTATAAACCCCCCCTCTATTGTAATGTAAGCAAATTTTAAATCTGGAATCGCAATAGAGAAGTTATTCAAAACTTTTCGTAATTCCATTGAGATACTTTCTGAAAGATTTAATGAAAATGAAGTTACTCTAAAGTTTACATTCTCATTCTCTTTCACATCAAAACCCTCAATTATACTTTGAATCCGATGGTCATCAAACTGAACTAAAGGAGGTTTAAACGATTCACCAGAAGTAATTAATGTAGTTTTTATCTTTTTTAAGCATTCGTTGGTTTGTAGAAAAATACCCCCTAAATTGGTGTTAGGTTGTGCAGTAATAGCAATAAAAAATTCGTGCTTATTATCGATTATCCCTTGTTGTTGTAGAATCCTATTTAAAGAATAATGTATTGGGCTATTGAGAGGAGCAATTAAAATTTTTGCTTTTTTTCCTTCTATTAAGATGTATTTCAAATCATTTGGATGTAGATGTATTCCTACATTAAATATAGCGCTGGTTGCAGAACTAACATTGAAAATTTCATCCTTTGAAAACCAAACTCCCGCAGATTGAATTGGATTTCCGTCTCTTTGAGTTAAAACTGCATTTTCTACTCCTTTCAGTTGTTTAATTTGATCGAGATGAATACCAATTTTTTCCCTTAAATCCATCATATTTCGGTCAGCTCCTTTACTATTTTATTATTTTTTAGTCTCAACTTAGATTTTTAAACTACGATTATTTGTGGAAGAGTTCTTTGAAAAACCAGAAAAAGGGAAAAATTTAAAATGAATATTACTTATATAATAGTATAACAATTCGCATCTCTACCGGTGTAAGCTTGGATTACGGTATGATTCCGTTAGATGAAAAGTCATTTCATTGATGCGATATAAAAAATGTAGTTATAATTTAATACGTTATAACTGAAGGAAGCTTAATTAAGAATCCTAATGTAAGTGAGAATTTGAGAAAAAAAAAAAATTCCAAATTTAAGTAATAACTATGTTATTGCGACAAATAATTAATTCCGGTTGATCCTGCCGGACCCGACTGCTATTTGGGTGAGGATAAGCCATGCGAGTTGAATGGGATACCCAAAGTTCCCATGGCAAACTGCTCAGTAACACATGATCAACTTACCCTATAGAGAAAAATAACCTCGGGAAACTGAGGATAATGTTTCATAGTTGAATTGGCTTGGAAAAGTTTTTCGACGAAAGGGGTAAAAAGAATGGTTTTTATCTGCTATAGGATAGGATCGTGTTCGATTATGGTTGTTGGTGAGGTAATGGCTCACCAAGCCGATAATCGATAGGGGCCGTGAGAGCGGGAGCCCCGAGATGGGTACTGAGACAACGACCCAGGCCTTACGAGGCGCAGCAGGCGCGAAACCTCCGCAATACACGAAAGTGTGACGGGGTTACCCAAAGTGTTCAATTTTGAACTGTGGTAGGTGAGTAATGTTCCCTACTAGAAAGGAGAGGGCAAGGCTGGTGCCAGCCGCCGCGGTAAAACCAGCTCTTCAAGTGGTCGGGATAATTATTGGGCTTAAAGTGTCCGTAGCCGGTTTAGTAAGTTCCTGGTAAAATCGGGTAGCTTAACTATC
>JAUWZR010000296.1 GCA_030615235.1 Promethearchaeota archaeon | reverse complement strand
AAAAAAAAAATTCTTGAAAAGAGTAAAAAAGGCAGAGAAACTAAAAAATATGTATCCGTCCGACAGATAGAGAAGAAGATAGACAATCTCGAAAGGAGGATTGAAATCGAAAATCTAGATATAATGGAAGAAAATGCTATGGTCGATAAAATAAGAGACTTAGCGAAGATAAAACAAGATTTTTTAGCTGAACAACAAAATAGTAATTTATTTAAAATTGAACGCAAGATTCAAATTGTTAGAATTAACTTAAACAAGATTTATGAACAACTAAATAAATGGTCAAGCAAATCTCAAGATTATCACGCTAAAATGCTTCAAAATTATCAAAGTGTGAATGAGCTAAGAGAGGAAAAGAAAGCTATTGAAGAAAATTTGATTGAAAATAAAAAAGCGGCTGATGCTTACCATGAAAAATTCCTTCGCGTTATGAATAAGAGGAAAAAAGAATCTAAAGGAAAAAATTCTAACTATTCTTCCAAAAAACCAAAATATCCTAAAAAACCGTTCAAACATAGAAACATTAAGCTTGAAAAATTGAAACAAGACAAACTCGCTACTGCCCTTGAAAAACAAAAAGCAGGCAGAAAATTAAACTTGTTTGAAGCTAGATTAATCCTTGAGAGATCTAATGAGAACAATGCCTAACTACTATTTTTGATTATTAAATTGTTTTCAAATTTTTGAGGGAAATATTGGCTTTATTATAAGTATATTATCGCTTTAATGCGAATTATAAAATGAAACTCACCATTTCCTCTAAAATATTCCTTTTAAATAACGCTAAATTTTACCTACTCTGCTTCTGGCAACATTGTAATTTGTCAAAAGGTTTAAAACCATTGGAATTTTATTTCTTTTTAAGAATTGATTTTAAAGTAGAGAATGTGTTGATTTTTTTTGAATAAGAAAGTAGAAGAAATTAGAAATATACTCATCGAACATAATGAAATGTTTAGTAAATCAATCCCACTTATCGCATCAGAAAATATAACCAGTCCCGCTGTAGATGAAGCATGTAATAGCGATTTTTCTCACAGATACGCAGAAGGATGGGTTGGGCAACGGGTTTATGCTGGATGTAAGTATATTGATTTAATTGAAGATATATGTATGGACCTTGCAAAAGAGTATTTTAAGTGTGTTCACGCAGATGTCCGACCTATTTCTGGAGTTGTAGCAAATTTAGCAATGTATAATGCGTTTACATCAGCAAATAATGGAAAAATGCTAATAATGCCTATACCAAAAGGAGGACACATTTCTCACGCACCTAAATTCACAAAAAGTGGTATGGCGATTTATGGAACTGCTGGAACCGTACGTGGGTTGAATATCGAATATATGGCATTTGATAATGACGAGATGAACATCGATCCGGATGCTACAGCTAAAATTATAAGGGAGGTCAAACCTGAATTGGTTTTATTTGGGGGTTCGGTATTTCTCTTTCCTCACCCTGTTCGTGAACTTAGTGAAGTAGCAAAAGATGTAGGAGCGAATGTGGGTTATGATGCCGCACATGTAGCGGGGTTAATAGGTTCTGGTTATTTTCAAGATCCTTTAAGAGAAGGAGCAGATGTTATGACATTAAGCACGCATAAAACGCTTCCAGGACCCCAACATGGAACACTTTTATCAGATAGGGAGGATTTAATTGATACATTACGACCCAACATGTTTCCAGCTTTGTTATCTAACCATCACTTGCATAACGTTGCAGGTTTGGCCGTTACATATGCTGAAATGTTAGAATTTGGGAAAGATTATCACAAAAAAGTTATTGATAATGCTAAAGCGTTAGGTCAAGCTCTTTACGAAAGGGGCATAAATGTTCTCATGGAACATAAAAATTTTACTGAATCTCATCAGATTGTTATTGATATTACAAATTTCGAAAAAATCATCGGTCTAGGTGGGGATATTGAAAGATTAGTAGAGGAAGCAAATATCATTATAAACAGAAATCTCTTACCATGGGATATTACTCAGGGAAGACATTATATGAACCCTGGTGGTTTACGATTAGGAACCTCTGAAATCACCCGACTTGGAATGGGAAGAAGTGAAATGGTTGATATTGCAGAATTTTTTAAAGAATTACTAATCAACAAAAAAGATCCTCAAAAAGTTAAACAAGAGGTCGCTGAATTTAAAAAGGATTTTCAAGAAATTAAATATTGTTTCCAAACTTCTAATAAAGCGTATGAATATTTGAAGTTTTATTAACACCTTTTTTTTAAATAGAAAAATTTATCTTAAATTACGCGTTTTAACAAGTATTTAATGCATTATGTCCTATGAGTTATAAAGTGAAATGATACCGTTAAAACTTGACATTCTTGAAAAGAGTGAACATAAATTAGTTTTAGTAGTTGAAGGAATTTCTGTTGAAAT
>JAUWZR010000305.1 GCA_030615235.1 Promethearchaeota archaeon | reverse complement strand
TGTAAATCTGTAGCATGTAAAAATTTGAAATTGGTCCAATCATTTTTTGAAATTACAATCGAGTGATAGTTAATCCGATCACCTTTATTCGGGTTTTGCTGGAGAATATCAAACATTACGAAGTTAAAACTCTTTAAAAACTCAATAACCTCATCTGTCAATTTAAAATAAATTGTTGCTGAGTAAAATTTATTTAAACTACCAAAAATCTCATGTTTGACTAAATAATTTTGAGGACTAAGATAATCGTCATATTCGGGATTATCGATCTCACATTCATATACATTTTGAACATTCAAAACTATACAGTCTATTATATCCCCTGGAAAAGCTCGCGGCTTCAACTTTTCTATCTTTTCCCTTCGGACTATATCAAATGTATTGCCCCTTGAGTCAGTGAATTCCTTAATTGCTTGTGTATCCTGTTTTCTGCGTTTCTTGCTTCTAAAAAAAAAACTTTTAATTTTAGCCCAAATTCCCTTTTTTTTGGCTTTTTCAAGTAATTTCGCTAACTTCCACTTGTATTCGAGAATTGGAACGAGTTTTAGGTTATTCCTTAAAAAACCCTCAAAATTTGATGAATCCGTAATATTACTCGCAAATAAAAGTTTTACTTCAAATTCTTTTTGCTTTATTTCGCGATCTATGCCGATATATAGAGGATGCCCTAAATTTGGGTTAATTACCAATGAATTTCGGCTTTTAATATAATCCGGTTCAATCACTTATAGTATCTCTTTTTAAATAACTAACTCATTCAAATTTAATATTAGGTTTCTCATTAATTGAAGAAGACTTCAACTCTTATATTTTTTTTACGTAATCTAAATAAAAGTAAAGCTTGTCCATGATTTTTAATTAAGATCCGAAAAACCAAGGGAACAAATATTTGAATCTTATTAACCTAATTTGAAAATTCTGTAAAAAACCTATGTACATTAGCCCCACTATGAAGCTAAATTAAGAAATATCACATTGTCTCCACGTAACACGATATTGCCAAGTGATTCGTGTTCTTCTTTAATATTTCCATCTTCATCCAGATATTCGAATAGTTGAGATGCGTCTTCGATGTAGAGATTAAGGTGTTCGTCAAACGAGCGCAATACTGCTCTGAAGAGACGATTTCTCTTCACTTTAATCAATATAACTTTATCTATCGAGTTTTTTAAATAATCTATCGGGCGATTTGGTCGTCCTTGTTGATAACTTCTCTTTTCCATATTAATTAGCTCTAAGAAAAAAATATTTCAAAAAATAATCTATTATAATATGTAAAATTAAACTTGAAAATTAAAACCTTTTGATTTATGTTTCCTTCTGTGGTTAAAAAGATCACACTATTATCTCTACTTTTTTATTTTATAGTTATTTTTAGATCATAACACTTATAATTTTAAAATTAGGCTCGTGGCGAAGCATGGATATCGCGGCTGCCTCCTACATAATTTGTATGGAGAAAGCAGAAGGTCGGGGGTTCAAAGAGTTACGGGATTCACGTTTCTTGAACAAATCCCCTCGGGCCTGTTTTTTCATATCCCCGCATTTTTTGACCAAGTAGAGGAGCACATCGTCTGGTTTATCTTTACATAACGTAGATTTATATAACCATCTATCACATACATTAAATGCCTAAAAATAGAGGTGAAATATCATGTCAAAAAGAATTTTAAGAGTAGATATGACAAAGCTTGAAGCCAATTTTGAGGATTTTCCAGCAGACTTTGCAGCTTTAGGTGGACGGGCTCTTACCTCCACAATTGTCGCGAAAGAAGTCGATCCACTTTGCCATCCATTAGGAGTAAGTAATAAACTCGTATTTGCTCCAGGACTAGTTACAGGATCAAAAGCTCCAACATCTGGACGAATATCTGTTGGAGGAAAATCTCCATTAACAGGGGGGATTAAAGAGGCAAATGCAGGCACAACTTTTGCTCAAAATTTAGGAAGAATGAGAATCGCCGCAGTGATTGTCGAAGGTAAGCACGAAGGGGATGATTATTATCTACTGAAAATTACAAATGATGGCACTGAATTTATAAAAGCAAATAAATGGTCAAATAAAGGACTCTATGAAGTTTATAAGGAATTATATAGGGAATTTGGTGATAAGGTAAGTATTAGTGGTGTTGGTATTGCAGCTGAAATAATGGGAGCCGCTTCTGGAATCTGTTTTAACGATCCTGAAGGATTACCAAGCAGATACGCAGGACG
>JAUWZR010000299.1 GCA_030615235.1 Promethearchaeota archaeon | reverse complement strand
GGTTATTGATATTTTAGCAGCAAATGATGTTGTTACAGTTAATTTTTGCGGTGGAGAACCATTATCTCGTGATGATTTGCTCGAAGTTATGAACTATGCTCAAATAAATGATATTTATCCTTCTTTATCTACTAATGCTACATTATTAACGAAAGATATGTGTAAAAAAATATATGATGTAGGAGTAAGAAGTGTATCCATTAGTTTAGACAGCCTATCTCCAGATAAACACGATTCCTTAAGAAATGTGCCCGGAGCGTTTAATTTGGCTGTAAATGGGATCAATAACGCTGTTGAATTTGGAAAATTCGATGAATTAATTATCAATACCACATTAATTGATTTTAATTATGAAGAAATCCCTCAAATATATGAGCATGTGAAAGAGTTAGGTATTACAAGATATTATGTATCCCGCATATTACCTGTTGGCAGAGGACAGTATTATATGGAGCATGATGTTAGTAAAGAAAATAAAAGGAAAGTTATGAGATTTATGGCAGAAAAGTTTGTAGAAAACATCTATAATGATTATCCATTGGAAGTATTAGGTAGAGGTATGCCATACTTTAGTAAGCCTTGTTATGATTTAAGCAAAGGAGAACATTACCCTCTTTGTGAAATTCTAACTGGAAATGAAGTAAAATATAAAGAATTATTTAAAGATAATACCACCGAAATACTTCATCGCCTTAATAAGTTTTTTAGTGGATGTGCTACAGGTTTATTCTATTGTGGATTAGATTGTGATGGAAATATAATTCCTTGTGCCCCAGCAGGGCATATTAAATTAGGAAACATTTTAAAAGAGGGCTTACATGATATCTGGACTAAGAATCCTATTTTAAATCGAATTAGAAATCGTAAAAAAGTTACAGGAAAATGTTCAAAATGTAATATGAAGTCTATATGTGGAGGTTGTCGCCTAACAGCTTATGGTCTAACAGGAGATTGGTTAGGTAGTGATATAAGTTGCCCTTATTAAGGAATAATCGAATCAATCATAAGTAATAATTGAGAATTCTTTGTTAATAAAGATTAACTAAGAATTAAAGTATAAATTTGCTAAGAACAGAAATTCTTAATGATTTGTAGTAGACCTATTAATCCTACGCATTTTTAATAAAATATTTATGATTTAAAACTTTATCCAACACATAAAATATAAGTTAGTTTTAGTAAATGACGATTTTAAAGTATCAGATTTTTGGAAGGAATTCGGTAGGTGTTTACTTAGCAGTAAATAACTCATATGGCTTATATCCTTCTACTCTAATCTCATCAACAATTGAAAAAATTAAAAGTGCATTCAGTGAACCTTTTTTTCCTATTTCGATTAACAATTCCAGCTTAATAGGAGTATACACCGCAAGTAATAAAAATGGAATAATCGTTCCACATATAATTAGAGAGGACGAACTGCAAAAATTAAAGGCGTATACAGAAGAATTAAACAGTGATTATCAAATAGGAGTTTTTAAATCTTTAGATAATGCATTTGGTAATTTAATATTATGTAATGATAAAGGCGCAATAATATCTTCTTTCTTAAAGGAGTATAAGAACATAATTGAAGATACTTTAAATGTTGAAACCGTTGTTTATGAATATGTAGATATGAATCTTCCCGGATCGATTTCAGTAGCAAACAATAAAGGGTGTTTGGTCCATCCTCTAACAACCGATGAAGAGATCGAAGTTATTTCTGATATTTTGAAAGTTAATGAGACAGATGTTTCTACTGTAAACAGAGGGATTCCTTATCTCTCTTCAGGTGCGGTTGTCAACGATCGAAGTGGCATCTTTGGTAATGCATGCACGGGTCCTGAAATGATGCGTTTAACTAATGTATTAATGCTTTAAATCTTATTTTCTGAATGATATCTTTAATTCTATTAAAAAAAGCAAAATTTAATATTTTTAAAATTATTATCAAGTTCAACTTCGTTGATACGTTGGAAATGTTAACTTATGTCAGAGATCAAAATTTTTCGCATAAAAGGGACTTATAAAAAGAAGTACAGAAAATACTTATTTCGGAAGGAGGTTCGAGCCTTAAAGGAGAAAGATGCTTTAGAAAAAGTTCTTACTCAGATCACTTCAATAGGTATTTTAAGAAGGCAAATTAACATTCAGGAAATAAAAGAAATATCTCCTGATGAATCTCAAGATTATCTAATTAGAGAATTATCTTCTCTTGATAGTTAATTTTTTAAAAAAAGTTGATTTGTATGGAAAATACTCAAAATTTTGAACAACAATTAAGTCAGTACAGGTATATCAAAGAACAAAGAGATATGTTTCAAGGTCAATTCGAAATAATAAATGCTTCCCTAGGAAATCTTTTTACTACTAAACGAACTTTAGATAGTCTTCTCGAAGA
>JAUWZR010000088.1 GCA_030615235.1 Promethearchaeota archaeon | reverse complement strand
TAAATTTGTTGCTTTTTCAGATCAGACAAAAGAAGAAGATTTCACTCCAATAAAAATTTTGCTCAAGAATCTTCAGTTTGGGGAAGAAAAAATTTTAAACCTTACATTCTGCAAAATATGTTTAGAAGATAAGAAATTTACTTTATTAAGCGAAACAACTAAGATAAAATCACTACGAAACCAATTAGTTTGCTCAAACTGCGCATTAGACATAATAGTAAAACAAGCAAGTGTTGCAGGACTTATTTCATCTAAAAAACTAGATCCTAAACTTAAGAACTTCTTTAATCATCTAATCATGAAATTTAGAGATGTGAAAAGGGTTATAGATTCTTTTAAAGTTGATTTTGATCCAGTAAAAAACAAAGAGATGACACTGTACGATGTTGAAAGGAATCCACAAGTAAGTAAGAAATATTTAAACTATAGTGTTGATGGTCTCGCAATTCAAAATAAATATAAAATTTTACTTAAATCTCAGAAAATTTTAACCCTTTTACCAATCCAAGCAATTTCAATAGATAAAGGACTTTTAAAAGAACGCTCCAATCAATTAATTATGGCACCTACTTCAGCAGGTAAAACTTTAGTAGGAGAATTAGCAGGAATTTCGAGAGTTCTTAGTGATAAAAGAAAAATGCTGTATTTAGTTCCAATCAGGGCGCTAGCAAGTCTAAGAACTGTAGAATTCAAATCAAAGTATAAACCCCTTAACTTAAAAATTATAAAGAGGATTGGGGAATCTTTATTAGAAAAGAAAGAGCCGGAGGTTTTAGATTTATTAGAGAAAGCAGATGTAATAATTGCTACCTACGAAGCGATAGATCATATTTTAAGAAGCGGTAATAAAGCTTTTTTAGGTTCTGTAGGAACGATAATTATTGATGAAATTCAGACTTTAGGCGATCAAGAACGAGGATTTATTCTAGACGGTTTAATTGCTAGACTGAAATCTGTTTTTAGCGATGCTCAATATTTGTATTTAAGTGCTACGATAGGCGCACCAGATATATTAGCCAAAAAACTAAATTGTATATTAATTAATTATAACAATCGCCCGGTTCCGATAGAACGCCATCTTATCTTATGTCTCAACGAATCAATAAAGCTGAGAAATATATCGAGATTAGTACGGGCTGCGTACTTAGAAAAATCTAGTTATGGGTTCAAAGGACAATCAATCATATTCACGAATTCAAGAAAAAAGTGCGAATCCCTTACAATTTATCTGCAAAATAAAGAAATAAGAGCAAAATCGTACCATTCAGGATTAACTAATGAGGAACGATTGATAATTGAAAAACAATTCCAAAAACAATCTATAGCAGTTGTTGTTGCTACGGCAGCGTTGGCAGCTGGTGTAGACTTACCAGCAAAACAGGTTATTTTCGAATCGCTTTTGATGGGGATAAATGTTCTAACAGTAGCAGAGTTTGAACAGATGTTAGGTCGAGCAGGTAGATTGAAAAAACACGACTTGGGAAGAGCTTATCTTCTTATTGAACCAGGGAAAAATTATTCACACCGAAATAAAACTACTGAAGAAAATATTGCGATTAACTTACTTAATGGAAAAATTAAAGATTTTGAGCTACACCCCGATGAAGACAGATCATTAACGGAACTGTTAGCCTTCATTTCAGTGTTTAATGAAGGCGTTGAAAAGGCAGTTATTTATAAATTTAACGATTATCTAATTAATGCTAATTATGAAATAGAAGATTTTATGAATAAGCTGATAAATCATCGTCTTATTCGACTAAAAAACGGTGTTCTATACGAAGCTACTTTTCTGGGTCAATCTGTTGCAAAATCCTTTTTAACCGTTGAGATGAGTCTGAGCATTATTGAAGAACTAAAGAAGAAAGAAAAAAAGATTATTGAAATCGTTCTTGATTTAAAAAGTTTAAGAAATGTTTATCTCACTAAAAAAGTCGTCGTTGATTTATCAAAACATAGACCAGCAAAGTATTCCTCAAATAATTTCTTCAGTGCGAGTGTTTTATCATTAATGGATGCTAATTATGTGAAAAAAAGAAAATCATTTTCGGATGATTTTATAAAATATGTTGTAAAATGGACAAAAGAAATTTTCAACTGCGATTGTAAAGATAAACCATATTGTGATTGTGGCAGACTGAATTTAGAGAAAATAATCTTGAATTTACGAATTGAGAATAATTTTTCAATAAAAGAAATTAGTGAATATCTTGAGAATGAATTGGAAATTATGATTTATAAGGGAGATATTACTGATTATTTAGAAAATTTAATTTACTCTTTTGAGAGCGTGGTAAACATTTCTAAAGGTGTACCTAATTTAGATCCCATATATGACGAGGAGCTTTCAGATATTCCCAATATTATAGAACAGATTAGAAAATGAATATTTTTGATTAAGAGAATTAAGAATTATTAATGATAAAAATTTTATAATGAAATATAATTCGATAATTAAATAATAACTCTATTAAAACCCAATCTAATATAAAGATTTTAATAAAACTTTGTTAAAAATGAGTTCGAAAGTAAACGATTATTTAGGTTGAGCGTTATTAAACTATTTTTGGTTATTTAGTGTACAACTCAATGATGTCATTTTCTTTTAATAAATATTTTAATCCAACTTTTTTCTTTTCTTGTTTAGCATCTTTTCGAATGACTACTGCGTGATCGAATGATTCGAGAAAACTTCTGTGTATCTTTAAAGTCACATCTCTGATCGTTGGTTGATTTATACTATTATCAAGCAGCAGTGGCTTTTCATCAACAATACCTTTATTCATTGTGTAGACTTTCATTTTTTGTAAGTAATTTAAAACAATTCTTCCGAAATCACTTGGGATTTTTTTCTTTTTCGCGCTCGTTCCGATAACTAAGGGAAATATATTGGAATATGATTTCTCTAATTCGTTGAAAGTATTTTTAGTTAACGCTAAGTCACCCTTTGTACCCAAAATAATAATTTTTTTATAAACTACAGAAAGATTTAAAGCATCGACAACTTGATCGAGTTCGATCTTACCGAATACTTTAACTACCCCATTCCGAATACCTCCAGCATGGCTGATTTCCTTAATTTTTTCTGTTAAATCTTCAACATCATTCAGCTCTCTAGCTTCATTTGTTAAAAAAAATACCTGAATTTTATTCGAACCAGTTTTCTCAATTGTAATGGGGGGAGGCGGAACATTGATTCTCACATGTGATTTGTTAAGTTCATTCAAAAGTAATTCAATTTGCTCTTTATAATCACGCGATAAATCTACGCAAAAACATATTAGATCGCAAGCTCTTAATTGAGATATTATTTCTTTTCCGTTTCCTATTCCGCTTGCAGCACCCTGCCGTATCGGAGGCATGGCTACTATTTGAAATCGAACTTTATTATGTTCATATATACCAATTTCTGGTACGGGACTAAATTTCCCAATTTTATCTCTTACTGCGCCTGTTAATAAATTCAACAGAGAAGTTTTACCAACACCTGGAGAGTGGTAATCACTTATTAAAATCAGTTGAATTCCTTCCTTTTTTATTGAGAAAGGACTAATTTGCTTACTAGTAGCTTTAATACGGATCTTTTCCGCTTCCTGCTCTCTTCTAAGTTTAGCTAATCGAGATTTATTTAAAGCAACAATTTTTTCCGTAGCTTTATGTTTGGGAACTAACGAAAGAAATTCTTCTAAGCGCTTTATTCTTTCATCAATAGATTTAGCATCCAGATATTTCTCATACGCTGCTTGCGCTTCTTGTCCTATATTTGAGCTCATTAAAAATGCCCTCTAAAGAAAAAATTAGAATATAGAGCGAAACCTATCTTCCGTTTTTAATTTCAAATCTCCAATGATATTGTCGACTCTTTCTTCAAATTTCTTAAAGCGCTTTGCCTTTTTTGTAAAAATATCGTTAAGAGAATATCTATTAAGAAAATGGGAATTTATTTCTTTTAAATGCTTTTTAACTACTTCTGAGTCTGTTTCTTTTTCAGTTATAGCAAAAGATATTAATGGTTGCTGATTAGTTTCATCGTTTGGTAAAGAAATTAATTCACAATAACAAACTAGTTTAAAAGAGGCTAAGGAAATCACATTTATATCATCTCCAAAAACTTCAGAGGTGAAACTTTCGAGTGCAGAGAGGAATCCGGCTCTTAATCCGGGATCTAATCCTACTCCCGTATCGGAATCGTAATATTTTTTGTTTAATATGTTCCTTATACCTAAATTAATACCAAGCTCCAGAATAGCCATCTTAATGCAATTTTATCCTCTATGTGAAATTTGGGTCAAAATTTAATCCTATCCTTATTAGGTTGTAAGTATATTAATAATTTAACTTTATAAAACGAAACGATAATTTGAAATCATTATTGTTTTAATTTCTTATCAAAATACTAGATGATTTGTTAGCTGATATTATTCTCTAATTTGGCGTTTATAGGCATTATAGGTGTTTTGAAGTAAAAAACTAACTGTCATAGGTCCCACTCCACCAGGATTTGGAGAAATCGCTCCAACAATATCAAAAACATCCTCGAACTTAACATCTCCTCGAGTCTTTCCATTTACTCTACTTGTGCCTACATCAATGATTACAACGCCTTCCTTAATTTTATCCTTAGTTATGAAATCAGCTTGTCCAATAGCTACTACTAAAATATCAGCTTTTTTAATATGGCTCTCTAAGTCTGATGTTGATGTGTGACATATTGTTACTGTTGCATTCCTCTTTAAAAACATGAATATCAAAGGTTTTCCTACTAAATTTGAACGGTTAATAATAACAACATGCTTTCCCTTTAATTCTACGTTATAATATTCAAGAAGTGTAATTATGCCTTTAGGAGTAGCGGGTACGATTTCCTCGTTGTAATCGAATAATTTTCCTTTATTGATTGGATGTAGTCCATCCACATCTTTAAGTGGATCAATTTTTTCAATGAATTCAAGTGTAAAGGGCTTAAACTTTTCAGGTAAGGGTAGTTGTAAAATGATCCCATGTACGGTTGTATCACTGTTTAAATCGTTTATTTTCGTAAATAATTCTGTATTTGTGATATCTTTGTTTAAATTAATTAAAATTGAATCGATCCCGAGTCTTGCGCATGTCTTTCTTTTAATATTAATATATAATTTTGATGCGGGATCGTCTCCCACTAATATTGCAGCTAATTTTGGTCTAATACCCGTTTTTTGATAATCTAAATTAATTTTGTTTTTTAATTCTGAATTCAGTCTTTCTGCTAATTCTTTTCCGTTCAATACCTTCTTTATCATTATTTTTAACCTTAATATAAAATTCTATTGCTAATTGAAAGATAAATTAGATTAAATATAATTTAATTTAGATATTCAAACAATTAAATAACTCTTATTATAAGCTTATTAAAATGATAGAGAAGGTTTATATTCTTCTCTTTCGAATAACCAAATAGATTATTAGAATAATAACTCCGATAATTGAAGGAACTATTATTAAAGTTAAGAAGCTTAATTCAACCATGAAAATATCTTCAGTTAATACTCCTAGCGAATTAAATGTCTCTAAGAGTTTAAATGCGTAAAAGGATGTACTGACTGATGAACTTCTTTGATCGTTTCCTTCAACCCAATCACCAAAGCCACCATCAAGAAAGTTTTGTCGATTTAAAACCCAATTTACAGTAGCAACTCCATTCAATTCACTTTCATCTATTATTTCAATGCCTTCAACACAGTAAAAAGTGCTACTTAACAAAGTATTATCTGCGAGAGCATCGGGTAAATACCCACCATAATTTCCAATGTTATCTGGATCACTAAAGTAAAAGGATTTAAAATATTCTAAAGTTTTTGTTTTGTTGACAAGATCATTTATATCTCCTAGTTCATTGACTAAATAAACGGCAAAATAAGTCGTGACTATTGTGGAAGATAAAGATTGATTTCCGCCATAACCACCATCAGTATTATTACATAACAAAACCCAGTTTTTATGGACAGCTTGGTTTACAACTGGTTCTTCTATTATGGCGTATATATTATATACGAAGAAAGTTGAAACCATATTTGCTGCCGTAGAAGTATTTGTGGGACCAAATCCACCTCCAATTTGACTCGTTTCATTTAAATACATATAAATATTATTGTGTAGACTTGAACTTAAAGATGTTTCTAGAGCCTCCATTCTGTTAAGAGTGTCTAGATAATATAAGATATTGTACAAATCAATCTCTCCAACATCAAACATAGTTTGTATCTGGTTTATTAGAAATGATTTGAATGTCGGGATATCTACGCTTTTAGTAACCTCAAATAAGACTTCTACAAGATATGCATTGAAATAATCTATAATTTCTATAGCATATGCATTATCTTGATTATCAATGCCAAAAGTTTCATCGGCATTCTGATTATCGTAAAGAAAATCAATTAAATGGCTCTGCCGGGTTTTCGCTAAGGCCACAGGGGTAATACTACAAAGTAAAGTAATAATGAGCATTAGTCCTAATGATAAATTCCGATGTATGTTTTTCAATAAATACAAACCCCAATCTGGTTTTAACTAAATTTAATTTTTTAAATTTAACGTGTAATTAAAATTTTTTGAGTTTATAGTTGGATTATCATGCAAATTAAGATAAAATTAAAAATTTGAAACCTAAATAGATTTGCTAAAATATTTCACTTATATTTTTGTACAAAGCAGCGCTATTGGTTTTAAATTCTTCATAGGTAACAAATAAATTTTGAAACGACGGGAGTGATCCAAGAATACTCGCACCATTAAATATAGCAAATTTAAGATTTTCTGGAACGAAAAACCTTAAAACCTCATCTGAAGACTCATAAAATCCGGAAAATTCCCTAGCAGGAGGAGATTGTTTTATTATATCATGTGGTATCTCAGGTAATGTCGACGATTGAAAACTACCCCCACAATAAGGACAAAATATAGATGACGCATCTTCTATCAACTTCTTACAATTAGGACAGAAAATATTACCATTATCCAACTTAGGTTTTTTATCTAATGTAGTGCTACCAATTGAAAGCTCTGGTAGGATTATTCTCCCGTTACAAGAAGGACAATATTCTTTACCATCAGTTAAATCTATTAAAACCCCACAATGAGGGCATGTATCTTCTTTCTTTACACTTCTTCCTTTTAATTTCATTTTTTGCCTTTCTTTTTTATCGGGTTTTGGTTTTGGTATTTTTCCCAGTTGAGGGATTAATTGAATTAGCTCTGTTCGTAATCGTTCTTCGAAGCCAGAATATGATAGATTTCCACCCGAAAGCATAATATGAGACAAAAGATCGCTCCAATAATACTTGTCAATGCTTTGAACACTATTTATTACAGCTTGTGGAATATTTAAAATGTTATAACCTAACAAGTTTGGTTTGAATAATACTTCGGGAGCTTCATGAAATATGTAATTAGGAATACTAATATTCGAACCATCTGGCATAGTGTAACTAAAGTTATCATCTACTTTAGGAGGATTTTCAGGATCTAATGCAAAAAAACAGTTTTTTTCTTTTATTTCTTTAATAATCTCATCAACTGCACTCGACTCGATATTAATTCCCTCTCGCATTAATAAATTCTTTAGATGTTGATTAACATCGGTTCCTGCTAATGATAATTTTTGGACGGATTGATCTACAATCTCTCCACTTATAATTGGGCATACCCACGATGTACCATCGCCACTCTCTATCACAATTCCAGTTGTTAATCCTACGCCGAATAAGGATAATACAGGTGTTGGAATCATTATTAGACTCTTTACTCTATGCGTTTCATACAAAACGCGAGCAATGAATTCTTTAGTTTCTTGATGTAAAAACGGGGGTTCGGTATATAACACCGGATAATTAGAAAGATTTTCAATTCGTAGAAGTGAATAGAAGATGTAATTCAAAATTTCATAGTAATCGTTCCAATCCAAAATCGAACCCCTTTCTATTGGATGTTTAATTTTCAGAACTCCTCTCATTTTTGAAGCATCTGAACCAACATAGATATTACGACCGCTTACATCAACCATGACTGCTTTATATTTTTCAGTACCGGTGATAGTGGGGAAGACAAATCTTGGACTGGGTTCTCCTGCAAATCCTATTTTAGAATACGCTGAACCAATGTCTACTATAATTGGTGTTCCGGGGAGAGGTATTGCCATATGCACTCAATTATTTTTTTTAAAATTCTATGTTCTTCTATATAAATCAATAATATTATAAAATGATTTTCCTTAATTAAATAATTTTTCCAAAAGAGGAAAGATAATTAGAATATTATAATAGATGTTTATTTAATCTATTAGTTATTTAAATAGCCCTTCGATGATTGATGTCTCGTATTAACTCCAATTGCTAAGTATTTACTGTGTTGTGATAACCTATTGTAAAATTAAACCTAACTTCTTAATCAATTTTGAAGGTTTTTTCAAGTTTCTTTTCGACTTCTTGCAATTCGACTAAGAGGTTTTTATATGTTTTCATTAAATACAAGCCCCACTCGTTCAGTCTGACCCACCCCCCGCCCCCAATACCTCCCTTTTTGGTTTCTACCGGTGATTTCCCAGTTCTCTTTTTTATCTTGTTTAAGATATTCCACGCATATTTATACGAATATCCGCACTCTTTTGCTGCTTGAGTTAAAGACTTGGGTTCAATATTGTTTGTCACATAAATACTTTCAAGAAGATTTGCCCATCCAGAGCCTAGAATATTTTCACGCTGATTATCTTGAAATTCTAACCAAAATTTGATTCCAAATCCAACTTTCTTTTTCAAATTTTCAATATTAGGCTCTTTGTCCAAATTTTCGCTAGAATGCTTTTCCATATTATTTAATTAATTTTCTCAATTTTAATTGTTTTTATAAGAGTAAAGAGAAAAAGATTAAAATTAAGAGGTGTTTTTTTGGGTAATATATTTACGTTGAATAACTATGTTTTTTCCTGATTCTAACAACTCTGTAAAATTAGGTAGAAGTGTTATTAAAGGTATCTATTATTTCGAGGAATCCCCTATGTTAGATTGCAATCAGTTTATACTAGTTAATGACGCTACGGGGGAATTATCACTCTTCGATTCAGGTAATGGACTCAGTCTAAAAGGATTGATTGATGGAATGGAAAATTTAGGTTTAGATTATCAAAAAATAACAAATGTTTTCCTAACTCACGAACACGTGGATCATGTTCTTGGTCTTTACCCGTTAATCGAATTATTAAAAAAAAATCCGCCTACTATACATGCATTTGGAGAAGCAGCAAAAATATTGAGAGAAGGGGACGAATCAAAAATTTTTCCCGGTAACCTTGGAATCAATCCTAAAATGTTTGGTTTAGAAATTATACCATTAGATATCGTTGATCTGAAATTGGATGAACTTATTCAAATTGGACCAGATTTTACATTTAAAATCTATCATACACCAGGTCACTCCCGTGGCTCAATTTGTTATTACGAGGAAACTAAAAAGATTTTGATTCCCGGAGATTTAGTATTT
>JAUWZR010000109.1 GCA_030615235.1 Promethearchaeota archaeon | reverse complement strand
TCTAAATTATAATCTCTATAGGATAGCTTAAATTTCCTTTCCTTGGTATACGAATCCCCCCAATAATTCAGGAGTTCTCGCTGAAATCCTGGCATTATAATTTGACAAAAAAGTGGTATGCGATCAGGCTCTTCATGATTTAATGCTTGCAATACTCTTTTCCGAGCACTCATAATTCCTAACTCTTAACAATTCTAAAACGATATAAATGGTAGTAGAACAAAAATTTTTCCCTAAATTAAATTTATCAATCTTCTAATTCTAATAAATTACATGGTAGTATTAATTGAGAAGAATTATCCTGTATATACAATTATCATCAATAATCCCGAAGTTAAAAACGCTATTGATGGACCTACAGCTCAAGAACTGAGTTCTGCTTTTAGAGATTTCGAAAACGATGAAAAAGCTTTAGTTGCTGTATTATGGGGTGCTAAAGGGACATTCTGCTCGGGTGCTAATTTAAAGGCGATTACTGAAGGGCGAGGAAATAAAGTAGAAAAAGAAGGAGATGGACCAATGGGTCCAACGAGAATGCGTTTAAACAAACCAGTTATCGCAGCTATAGCTGGTTATGCTGTTGCAGGCGGCTTAGAACTTGCTTTGTGGTGCGATATGCGTGTAGTTGAAAAGAATGCGCTATTTGGGGTATTTTGCCGCAGATTTGGAGTGCCTCTTGTGGATGGAGGTACGGTAAGACTGCCAAGGCTTATTGGTTTAAGTCGTGCGATGGATATGATTCTTACTGGACGCCCTGTGAGGGCTGAAGAAGCTCTAACCTGGGGGTTAGCTAATCGATTAGTTGATGACGGTCAATCTAAAAAAGAAGCAGAAAAATTAGCACGAGAAATTGCTGCCTTTCCACAGGTTTGCATGAGAAATGACCGTCTTTCTGCTTATAGTCAAATGGGATTAAGTATTGAGAACGCAATGATAAAGGAATTTGAACTCGGTTTAGAAACGCTTGAAAGCGGAGAATACTTGGAGGGAAGCAAAACTTTTATGGAAGGAAAAGGAAAGCACAGTAATTTTAATAATATTTGAATATAACTTTGTACTTAAAATGGTGATATTATGATTGTATTTGAAGAATTTAGAGTAAAAACCCCTGAAAGAGAAGTATTACTTGAAATTACAAATGAAATTAAAAAAATTGTAAAAAATTCTAATATCAACGAAGGCACCTGTTGCATATTCGTGCCTCACACTACTGCGGGAATAACTATAAATGAAAACGCAGATCGATCCGTAATGAAAGATGTTGCGAATTATCTAAATAAGTTAATTCCTAAAGGTGGAGGGTTAGGGTACTCTTTTATGCACGGTGAAGGGAATTCTGATGCTCACATTAAATGTTCATTAACGGGAAATTCAATATATATATTAATTCACGGGGGTAAATTAATGTTAGGAACATGGCAAGGCATAATGTTAGCAGAATATGATGGACCAAGAAATAGAAAGGTTTATGTTCAAATTACAGGAGAATCATGAATTATTAATATTTCTTATTGACTAAAAATTTCGATATAATAAGAGAAAAAATCATCAAACCAAAAACGACATAGAAGGGAGACAAGATTTCTATTTCACCTAATGGGCTCATGATTATTGGAGCAATCGCCGCACAGAAAAACCCAATCGCATTATTGAATCCGATCCCCGAACCTTTTAAGTCGGGTTGAATATCTTCAATAACTTCTAATAAAAGAGTATTCCCCGAGGGATCAAACAACGCTATTCCTATTCCTAAAGTAGAAACTATAATTAAGAAAACAGGTAGGTTCATAACAAAATCTGGGAAAAAGAAAGCGATTCCGAAAAACATAACTATAATTTGTCCTACCATCATCATTTTTCGAGGACCAAATCGATGTAATAACTTGCTGGAAATGAAAATAAACAAAACATAAAGTGCTAGAATAACCAACATCATATAACTTGAAGTGATTTCGTCTAAACCAAAACCTCGTACACTGTCCTGTAAAACCCATACCAAATAGGCAGTAATAAATCCAAATAAAAACCATCTGACACAATTAAGTAATAGTGAAAAGATATATTGACGCTCTTTAAGGAGAATCTTTATATTCTTTACATTGAAATCCAAACTTTTATCTTGGTCCTCGATCGTCTCAGTATTATTATTCTCTTTCAGAACGAAAAAAACAAATATTATGCTAATACAAATTAGTAATCCTGATATCAGGAAAATGTTCCTAAATCCTAAGAAACTCGAAATATAACCACCTATTATGAATCCAAGGAAGTACCCCCCATTCATGGATAACGAATATTTGCCCATTCCCTGGGAGTGTTGATCTTTTTTGTATATATCGCCTATAATTGCTTGTAGAATTGAAGTATAAGCACCTGCTCCTTGAATTGCTCTGTAGATGATCAATTGGATTACATCTTGAGCTGTAAAGCATAAAAATGTTCCTAATAGATATATAAGCATTCCGAAAAGGATTATTTTTCGACGTCCTAATTTATCTGAGACTGCTGCATAAGGATATTGAAAAATGCATTGAGTCACAGAAAAAACACCAATTATTATTCCATAAGAAGTTAGAGTACCAGCGACGCTCTCAACAAACGAAGGCAAACCAATTTGGATGATACTCATCCCCATACTTCTGAACGCTGTTGACATTAGAACTACAATTAATAAAATTTTTGTATGCTTGCCTAATTCTCCGCCTAAAGAAATTTTAGTCTCCTCTCGTATTATTTCAATTTAATAAGGAAATTCTGTAACCAATATAAATTTATTTTTACTAATATTTTGGAGTAACCATTCCTGATAGAAGTAAATGGAGCGGAAAAATGTCATATTATAGGTATCACATTGAGGATCCAATATATTTTCACAAAAATATTAAAGTAAAGATAGAACACGGTCACGCGAATCAAAGATCAGACGATTGGTCTTCAACAGCTTACTGGTATCAAGCAGAGCCACATCAGAAATTCAATTCTTTTCCGGTAGTTGACGATAGATTACCTAGAGAAGAACCTAAAGAAATAGAATCTTAAAAAAAAAATGAAAATTTAGATTAAATTCAATTTAATTTTTTCAATCGTTCTTCATGAAGTAATTTTAACTTCTCTTGCTGCTCAGTGAATTTTTTGTAATTTAGGGGAAAGAATTTAAAAATTATTAGCCCAATTAAAAGACCAATAGCAGGAACAATAGACATTGAAAGCCTTAACCCAAATAATGCTTCAGATGTTTGAGTTTCTAATTGAGGATCAAATCCGCTAATTAACTGAACAAGTATTAAGGCTAAAGCAGAAAAAATCATTGATAATCTAGCAATAAAGGCTCCAATTCCTCCATATGTTGCTTCTCGTCTTTTTCCTGTCTTTATTTCATCATAATCTATTGCTGCGGAAATGACTGGTTCAGTCATTAATACTCCACCAATTCCAATTCCAGGAAAAAGTCCAATAATTGTTAAACTAATAAAATCTTCTGCTAGAAAGAGTGGTACCATACCAATACAAAATATGATCATTGAGAGAGTTAAGCCAAACTTTGGTCCTTTTTTTCCATAAATTTTCCACCATAATGGGACGCCACCAAGAATTCCTAATGCTACTCCAATCATCGCAAAACCTGCCATTCCCACCTCCATATTTAGAATAAATATTGCGTAAAGAGGAAGAATCATTAAAGTAAAACCAAAACAAAAATCAAGCATTGCGTATGTTATTGATCCAATTAAGAATGGTTTGTTCGAAAAACATTCTTTAAATGCCTTAAATATAGGTAATGGTTCATCTATTTGAAATTCTTTCCTCTCTTTTGTTCCTAGGAGAGAGAGATACATTGTAATTGGAATAGTAACACCCATAATAACTCCTGCTATTGCCCAACTACCTAGTGCAACAGCGATCATCGAAGGAATCATAACTCCAATCATTGACGATAAAAATGCAATCGTATCTTTTATAGCTACTACTGAAGCTCTTTCACTCTCATCTTCATACATTTCCGTATATAAAGCGGACCAAGCGGTTATAACTATTGTAAATCCCGTATCGAATAAAAACAGCATTAAAAACCCGTGAAGAAAGACTAAGCCTGTATCACTATATGGGACCCACCACAGTGCTATAAAACCTATCGTCATTGGAATAGTTCCATAGATAATCCATGGCACCCGACGCCCTCTTTTTGGCTTCAATTTATCCATATAGTACCCAATTAAAGGGTCGTTGATAGCATTCCATATTCCATAGAACATGAATAGAAGTCCAAATTCAATAAGGGAAAGTCCAGCGTATATAGTATAAAAAGTTAATAACCAAGAACCGACCATATTGTATGGAAGGGCAGAGGGTACTGCGCCTAATGAATACAGTAAATGTCCTAATCGCGAATGTATTTTAATTCCATCAGATTTTTTTACAGATTCCGTCATTTTTAATAATTCACATATTAATAAAATTTTTAGAAATCTATTTTTAATTAATATTTTGTTATTCTGTATTTTAAGATTTCCATTTTTGTGTAATAATATCTAATAAAAAAGCTTACGAAGTTAAATTTATTTATCATCTTCGACAACTTTTAAACCTAAAATTTTTGCTCCGTTTATGAAATCCTCCTTCCAATCGCCTATGAAAGTTACCCTATGCCACCCAAATGCGTTCCAATCATAGTTTTCCATAATTTTTTCAACATCGCTTTCTACTAACATTTTAGAAACGCAGCCTTTTTCATCCACTATGTTATCTATTATTTTTCCCGTACGGATTGAGATTTTTTTTTCAAAAACGCTGATTTTAATAGTCGTTACTGGTTCCCCTATTGGAAATTTAACGCGAGGCGAGGCACCTAAAAAATGAGTTTCACCATGGTATACGATATCATAAGGCGCTTGTGGTCCCTCTGGTCCTTGCAAATTGCATGGAGTTGCACAATGCATATATGTGATTTGATTTTTTTTGATATCAAAAGTGTGGTTGGACACGAATCCTGGTCTACCAGTTAAGTACAGTCCAAAAAGAAAGCTTATGGTTGAATCCATGTCGGACTCACATATGCCGTATTTTCCTTCTTTACTTAATTCGAAATAAGCCATGCAAGGATAAGCGGGAAACGCGCCACACAATAAGAATGTGCCACAATCGGGAGTAAAAATGTCAATGTCTTTATCTTTCAAAATATTTTTAAAAGCTAGGAATAGTTTTGCGGAATTAAAAATGGTTTTATCCGTGGGTTCTACTAAAGAAGCATTTTTAATCCATTTTTGAGCGATCTCTTTTGCTTGGTCCGTGTTAACCTCATTATAATATTTGAGAATCTCCTCTGGATCTCCTCTAATCATTTCTATATCAAATACATTTTTTAAAATTTCTTTGTAAAGCGCTTCATCCTTTCTCCACTGGTGTGCTTGATCAAAACCAACCGTATCGGTATAAAATTCAAATTCCTCATCGCTACTCATTTTATCTATTTGATCCAAGAATTCTGGATGATTTTTAGCTATTCGCATTCGTTCGGGATTAAATAACCCTAATATGACATCCCAGTTCATTTTAATGGCGTCTTTGGCGTAAACCAAGACCCTTTTTCCTCTTAAACGCACGAGATTAAACATGTTTTCAAACATTTTGTCAAAATCTTCTAATTTTTTTGAAGATAAAATAGATATCTGAAAATTCTTGTTTTTAACACTTGAGAATATTTTTGTGAATGTATGGTCTCCAGCATAAATACAATTAGCTAATATTACCGGCTTTTTGCTCTCAACAAATTCAATGCCAGCTTGAACAATTCCTGGATCTCCATAATGCCCTATCGTAAAAACTATAACCCCGTCAGCCTCTTCGATATTCTTTTTAATCTGGTTAACTAATTCGTTATCGTATGTTGTAATAATCTCACCATAGTTAAACTCAATTTTATTAAATTTCTCGTTTAGATGTTTTCTAATGGAATCTATCGTTTTGTTATTATCAAATCCCAAATAAGGCCACCCAGCTTCCCATTGTGGTTTTCCTATAAACACAACTTCTATTTTTACATCTTTATAATTCATTTTAAAATTTACTACGAATCAAAAAATTATTTTACTTATAAATTAGATTTTAAACTTTAAAAATGTTAAACTTTAAAAATAAGATATTTGTAAAAACCTTATTGAACCATTTAATTAAATGTTTCTTTCACGTTTCCAATCAACATTATCGCTCGTCCTTAAGTACCACCGGAGTAATTGTTCTTTGAGATCTGCTTTTCCTTATCATAGGCATGAACATCGATAAGATTGTTCGCTTCGTTAGGATCATACATAAGATCATACAACTCTTCTTTACCCTGATCGCGAATAATGAGTTTCCATAATTTAGTCCTTATCATAGCAGAACGTGCGACAGTAGAGCTATCTTCTTTAGGTATATTCGTTTTATCGTAGTAAATTCTGATTCCCGGTAGTTCTGGACTCGTGATAACGGGTTCAAAACATTGCGGTTCGCGAGGATTATATCCTCCTTCTGCAAAGACGGCATTCCTGAGTTTATTTAAATGACCTTGGAGAAAGGGGATTAAATTTTTACCAAAATGAGTGTAATGAGTGTTAATTTGAGCGATTTAGTTTTGATTCTAATTCTTCTTGATATGCTGCCTTTATTAGCGTCTTTTCTAAAAAGATCGTTCTGACCTACCCAAATCACCTCATATCCTTTATTTTTTAAGAATTTAAACAGATTTTCTTCATGGGGTTGTAGCAATTGATAAAGACTTCTATGATTGTTGGAATGAACATATTGTCCCGTAAAAGTACAACATCTTGAGGGTCCACAGACAGGGTTAACAGTGAAACAGTTCCTAAAAGCAACACCGTCTTTTGCAAATTGGTCAATATTTGGTGTTTTTATTATAGGGTTTATCTTACCTTCAAGAGAGATGCAGTCTCCTCTTAGTTCATCAGGTACAAAAATTATGATATTTGGAAGAGATTTCTCGTATTCCATAATTAACTCATTATCATTAAGAGTTTAAAAATTTAATAATTAAGAAATAAATAACTATAGTAAAAGCATTACTTCTACAAAATCATAGCGGTTACAAATCAGATAGGATAACTATTAAATGGTGTTGAAATCATGAATTCGAGGGAGAGGGTCAATGTAACATTAAACCATAAAGAACCGGACAAAGTTCCGATTGATTTAGGTGGTAATCAATCAAGTATCCATATCATAGCTTACAAAAAATTGCTTGAATACCTTGAAATTGAAGACGATAACATACAGTACGCAGATTTCGTTCAGCAAATCGTGCGACCATGCGATCAAGTATTAGAAAGATTTGGAATCGATATAAGATATGTCCAGCCCTTAGGAGGCATGATTAATGTTCAAGATATGAAACCAGAAGTCGAACAAAAATATATAGGAGTTTACGACCAATTTGGCGTGTTTTGGGGAAATGACGCAAAAAAAAATATGACTGACATTTTATACTACGATCCTGTTATTCATCCCTTTGCAGATTTTACAACGATTAAAGAAGTTAAAGATTATAATTGGCCTGACGGACAGGATAGAACGCCATTTAAAGGGTTGAAAGATTACGCTAAAAAATTACGCAAAGATACTGAATTTGCTTTTTCAACGCCTCCAGTGGGTTGCGTTTACGAATATTGCACCTTCTTATTCGGATTCACTAAAACGCTTAAATATTTAATTAAAAAACCAGAAATCCTAATCTCAACTATGGAAGAATTACTTAAATATTGGACAGATTATGCTACAACTTTCCTGACTGAAGTTGGAGAGTGTCTAGATGTTGTGTCCATTAACGGAGATATTGCAGAACAAGCTGGTCCTATAATGAGTTTACAACTTTACGAAAAAATGATAAAACCTATTGAAAGGAAGTTATCACAAAAAATTCACGATATTGTAGATGCCAAAATAAACTACCATTCATGCGGTGCAATTTCTCAATTTATCCCTCACTTCGCTGAAATTGGATACGATGTTATTAATCCTGTTCAAATAAGCGCTTACGATATGGAACCTTGTTCTCTGAAAAAAAGATTTGGGAGTATTATGTCGTTCTGGGGAGGCTTATGCAACTCACAAAAAACTTTACCCTTTGGAACTCCTGAGCAGATTAGAGAGGAAGTCAGAAGAAACTTTGAATGCTTGAAGCCAGGAGGAGGTTTTATAGCGTCTAACATTCATAACATCACAGCTGAAGTCCCTCCTCAAAATATAGTAGCAATGTTTGATGCAGCTAATGAGTTCGGAAATTATTAATAGAAGATTTTTAAGCTAATAATTAATTTCACTGCAGTAGAAGTAGGTGATTTATTTTAAGGATGGAACAGTATAAAATTTTTGACGCTCATCTTCATACATACGGTACTTTTCTCGCAAAAGATGACGATCTTCTTTCATATTTAGATAGATATAATGTCAAAAAGGCGATAATAACTACCGTCAATAGAGCAGCGAGTTCTAAAATTT
>JAUWZR010000265.1 GCA_030615235.1 Promethearchaeota archaeon | reverse complement strand
TAGATTTGGTTTGAATTTTTGACCAAATCTTCTGTTAGTGCTCCTAAACCGGGTCCTATTTCTAAAATTGATTGATCTTTTTTAATGTTTGATTCTAAAATTATTTTAGAAACGGTATTATTATCGATGAGAAAGTTTTGACCTAGGTTTTTGTTTGGTTTAATTCCTAATTGGTTTAAGATAAGTTGAACTTCGCTTTTATTCATATTATTCATTCGTATTTATGAGTCTTCGAGAACAAGTAGTACTTTATTCCCTCACGTTGCAGTTCTTTTATGATTCTTAAAGCAAGTTGTTTTGCTGGATGCGATAAGCTTGTTCGATCAGATATATCTTGAAAAGTAGTGAATTTTTGTCTGCCTCTAGCTTCTAGTATACCCCACATATGTTTCTGTCCTATCCCAGGCAATAATTTAAGAGCATGCATTCTGGGAGTTATGGAAGTTGAGTTATTAAAGAAGTTTATAAATTCCTCCTCGTAGTTTAATATTTCGTTTTCAAGTATAGGCTGAATTAGGGCTTTTGAAGTGTTTGTAAGGTCTTGATAATTAATTTTTTTTAAAACTTCCCTCAATTTATTTTGTTGCAGAAAGGCCTCATACAATGCCTTTTCTTGTATCTTAATATCTGATTCTCTGTTACATTTAACTTCATATAAAACAAAATCTGGAAGAGTAAGCACTTGAGCGATTGGTGTTTTTGACCAACTTGGTTTATCTTCTTCAGGATGACCATGGAGTAATAAATCTAAGACGACAAGTTCTCGAAACTTCTTAATGAATTGTTTCTTTTTTCTTGGCTCTCTTCTTGGATATCTGGGTCTTCGAGGAGGCCTTCTGTATCGATCCCGATTCCTTTCCATACCAACCATTCTTATAATTATTTGCTATTCCGAAGTGCATAATATATTATTTTTTATATATTCCTTTTTTAACAGGATTGCTCATTAAAATTTAAAACAATAAGAATTTATAAATTCTTCGATGTTTAATATGCTTTGGAAAAAATATATGACACTTTTATTTTTAAGAAGATTTAAGTTCTTCTATTTGCGCTAAAAGATCTTGTAATTGTTCGTCATTTAACGATTTTCCAGTAAAACTCTTCTCTAAAATCATTCTAAGTTCCGGAACAGTGCGAGGATCAATGTTTACAATGGTTATTGCGTATGATTCTTCGATTTCGTATTTTTCAATTAACAATTTCTGAATTTTTATCGCATCTTTTTCACTCATTTTAGCAAATTTGTTAACATAATTATAAGTAATTTCTTGAAAGTGAGATAGACCTTCTTCACTGTCAATTTCTTCGATTTTCTCTTTGACAATTTCCATAATTTTTTTTACTTCTGGTATAGAAACAGTTTTTTCATTAATTTTTCGTCCAGACATATATTTTTTCTCCCCTTAAATTGCTAAATACATTATTGGGCTAAACCTTTATTAATTCGTAAGTGTTCTTTGCCAATGATAAGAAGTTTCTTTGAATTTCCTAATTTAACTTCAACTTCGTAGCACCTTCCTCTTACGCCCTTAACCGTTCCGGTTAATCCATGATATCTCCTATGAGGGAATCCTCTTTTGTGCTGAGAAGGATCAGTAATAACATCTACTTTGTCATTTATTTCATAATCAATTAAATATTTTTCAATGGAACCTAAACCCCGGTCTCTTACATTTTTTCGGTGTCTTTGGCGAGACTTGTTCCGGTAACCCTTATGTAATGTCAAATTAATACACTAACCTATTTTAAATTGTATTGATATAATTTATTTATTTTTTCATAATTTATTTATTTTTTGATTTCACTTCTTTAACAAGAGAATTAACATATTTCAAGAACATCTAATTTTTTGCATTCTAGAGAGAATCCATATATATCAGAGAAAGAGGGTGTTGTTCTTCCATTATCACCACTTATAAGTTCTTTAATGTACGTTCCGCCTTGAGATTCTACGATGAATTCTGACACATTGGGTTTAATGAATTTCCCTTCTACTCGAAAAATTTTTTTTTCTCTTATTTTATCTGCGCGACGATGGGATACCCTTAATGGTGTTCTTTGTTGGAGATTTTGTTTTTCGTAAACGCTCTTCAATTTTTTTAACAGAACATCGAAATTGCCTTTCGAAATCTTCTCTTTAGAGATTACTCGGGCTCTATAAACTTTTCTTGTGTTTTCAGCATTAACTTTCAGATTTTTAACTCGTTCCTTACTACTATATTTTAAATCTGTTACTTTGATTTTTTTCTTATTACTTTTATTTACTTTATTTTGTATTTTTTTCAAATCTAAAGTTCTGATTTTGGGGTTTTTTAATTCGAGGACAAAGGGCCTTCCTGTACCTAGCATCTTCACATCAATATCTTCTCTCCCAGCGCCATGAAACTTTGAACCATCTGCTTTAGCTTCTTTAACAAATTCTGGGCTTATTAGTTCTTCTACACTAGTTTTATATTGCTTTCCTGTAAATTTACATGATTCACACCCTTTTCCCCTGCATAACCTGCAATCCCAATGAGTTTGGGGGATTCCTCTAACAAATTTGTTATATCGACCGAAAACAAAAAGAGATCTAAAGAGCAAAGTAATATCGAAGGAACCAAATTTTATTGAATGAATAATAGTTATATCCGGCATCCTAAACTCTGCGGGTTTACCCAATATTAGAGAAAGTTCTTTACCCACTTCTCGGTTAAAATGATTTTTAAACGATTCAGCTTCTAAAAGATTATGATTAGCTTTAAAATTGTCCTCCCTATTGATGATTTGCGCGTTGAGGGCAGTACCTATGAGGAAATTAGTGAATTCAATATTTTCTAAGTATTTTTCTGTTCTTTTAGCAAAAATATCTATTTCGTTAAAAATATCATCGCACAAATAACATTTTTCGGTAAAATCAGGTTTATTGTATTCAATACCCTCCTTTCCTAGTACGCTTTGAGCAGGAGTGAACTTTGCGTTTTCTGCTAATAATTTTAATATTTGACAAGCATTATCA
>JAUWZR010000317.1 GCA_030615235.1 Promethearchaeota archaeon | reverse complement strand
TTAAAGTTGGCTGGGATAGAAGATATATGGAGTAAAACTTTTGGAGATACAAGGACTAGCGAAAACCTAGTAAAAGCTACCTTTAATGCTCTTAAGAATGCTCATAAATTTAATTTCAATTTATAACTGATGAGTGGTGTAAATGATGGCTGAAAATAATATAATTGTAAGTAAAAAATCAAAAACTAAAACATCCAAACCCCCTGCATTGTACTTAGCAATTCGTATAAGGGGCGCGCCAGGAATGAAACGCAAAATCTTAGATACATTAAAAATGCTAAGAATGCATAAAGTAAACCATGGAGTCCTTATATGGAGCGAAATGAGCAGTATGGGTATGCTAAAAAAGTGCAAAGATTATATTGCCTACGGCGAAATTGAAGAAAAAACACTCTTACGCTTATTAAGAACCAGAGGAAAAGTTGAAGGAAATAAACCACTCACAGATGAACATATTAAAAATCTAACTAAGTACAAAGATTTGAAAGAATTTTCAAAAGCGCTTTTATCTGGAGAAATCAAATATCGAACACAAGATGTCTTCAAAATCAAACCTGTCTTTCGATTACACCCACCAAGAAAAGGTCACCGGGGAACAATCAAAAAACACTATCACGAAGGCGGAACTTTAGGTTATGTTGACCAGTTTATAAACGAATTAATTCACAAAATGATGTAATTAAGAGGACTAAATAAAATGACGAGAAAATTTCCTAAAAGAATACGAAAAATGAGAGGAACTCGAACGGTAGGGTATGGAAGAGTTGGTCAACATCGAAAAGCGGGCCAAAGGGCTGGAAAAGGAAAAACAACCGGATGGAAGAAAAGTAAAAGATCTTATTATCTAAAGCAAAAAGAATTGGGATTTCCCGATCCTGATTGGGATTTTGGAAAGCGAGGTTTTATAAGACCACAAGATATTAGACGGATTTACCAAGTAAACGCCTTAAATATTAAAGACCTTGATTTAACAATTGAAGATTTAACTCAGAAAAACATTGCTACAAAAACAGGAACGACCTATACGATTAATATGAAAGACCTTAATGTTCAAAAACTCTTGGGTCGCGGTGAAGTCAATAATAAGATCAATATAACCGTTGACAAGGCATCTAAACGAGCGATCGAGAAAATTGAATCCGCTGGTGGCAAAGTTACCCTCCTGTCAGCAGCAGAATAATAGTTTCACCCTTAATTTTAGCTTATTTTTATTTATATCTCTGTAGGTCTAATCCAATAATTTCATTATTAATTGAATGGCAACTCGTATAAAAATAAACACATTTATTTTTAAACAAAATCACGATGTACGCAATTCTCGCGTTTCAATTCTCTTAAGAACAGGCTCCATTTCTCTAAAAGATTTACGTATTTTGTGGAAATAATAACCCAACTTATACCCTTTGGAGCAATTGGTAAATAGCATGAATTTATTATCTGCATCGCCAACTAATATAATTGTGTAACCTTTTACTCCCCTAATCACTATTTCTCTTAGTTCTCCTTGGCCCAAGCCAGTACTGATTTTTTCTCCCAACGAAATTAAAGTAGCAGGGCTTGCACTATAAATATCTGCTACAATATCAGCAGTTTCAGAGCTAGCTATCCTTAATCCCGTTTTTGAGACAATTGCGCTTCCCTCCAAATCTGTGGAACTTTCTAATTGTTCTAAATTGCGCATTATCTCTGCTAATAATTCACGGTCGATATTAATTTCCGATGTTTGAATTTTTTCCATTTTATCACCTCAATCAATATTATTAATATTACTCTATGGATTTAAATCTTTTTTAGATTTCAATGTAAAACACCTTAATTCTTTTAAAGTAACTGTGTCACCCTTTTCTACGGTTTTGCTTTTATCTTCAATTGTTATGATCACAAAACCTTTAGTTCCAAAT
>JAUWZR010000078.1 GCA_030615235.1 Promethearchaeota archaeon | reverse complement strand
GATATTACTGCATTTTCGAAATATTCTAATTGCTCAATTTTACCATTTATTATTTTATTAAAACCTTTTCTCATTTGTTCTCTAACATTTTCGGGAATAAAATTATCAAACCAATTCATTCCAATAATTTTAGACTCTTCTTCTTCCAAAATCTCGCATCCTTTTTGATTAATAAGTTGAACTGTCTGATCTGCATTTAACACAATTATTATTACACCCGCTATATCGAGATATTTCTGAGCTTTTTCTTTTTCACTTTTTAATTTCTGTTCTGTTTTCTTTTGATCTGTGATATCTATGGTAATGGTTCTCATACCTACAGATCTATCTTTATAAATAATAGGGCTGTTATATGTAATAACAGGAAACGTGCTACCGTCTTTTCTTAGCGCTGTATATTCATCACCTCTAATTGTTTCCTCTTTTTTTCCTCTTAATACACTCTCAACATTTTTCGTAACCCGCTCTCGATCTTCAGGAATAAGCATTTGAAGAGCATTCAATCCTTTATTAAAATCATCCGGAGTATAACCCAAAATAGTAAATGCATTTTTATTGAGAAATGTTAGGTTTCCTCGTTTATCTGACTCACTAATAATTTGTGGTAATGAATTAGCCAAATCTCGAAATCTTTCTTCGGATTCTTTTAAATTCTGTTCTGCTTTCTTTCGATCTGTTATATCTATTATTGTTATAAGAATTGCTAGTCTACTTTCATACATGATAGTTTTAGAATAAAGTTCTATCCATATTGCCTCACCTGTTTTTGAAATTGCTTGAAATGTATATTGATTTATTACATTCTTATCCCCTCGTTGCTTTTTAATTGATTGTGCCATGACTTTTTCTCGATCTGCTGGATGTACTGTTTTAATATATTCTCCAGGTTGCCAATTTATCATTTCTTCTACAGTATAACCGCCAATTTCTGCATATCTTTGATTAATATATTTAAATACGTTATTCTGTATTACAGCAACCCCTATTAATGACTGTTCCGTTAGATTTCGAAATTTTTCTTCCGATTCTATTAAATTTTGCTCTATTAACTTTCTTTGAGTGATATTACTCAAAAATGCGAATGTGCCTTCATAATTTCCCTCAATATCAAAGATAGGAGATGCTCTTATTCTTAAATAAACTTTTTTACCATTTTTATGAATCATTTCAGAATCTCTCTCTTCTGAAATACCTTTTTTACGTCTTTCAAGATTTATTTTAGTATTTTTAATTTCTTTTTCATCCATAAATAAAAATAAAGATTTTCCAACCATTTCTTCTATAATATATCCTAACATTTTAGCCATACTTGGATTAATTAAAATAGTATTGGCATTTGAATCTATAACCCATACTCCTTCTAGTGAATTTTCTATCAAATATCGATATCTTTCTTCAGATTTTCTAAGTTCTTCTTCGATTTTTTTAAGATTTGAAGCATCTATGAGAATTATTCGTAGACCTACTGACTTGTTTACTTGAATTATAGGACTAGCATATACGATAACTGGGAATAGGCTCCCATCTTTTCTTAATGCCATATATTCTACATCGTCTATGTCCTCTCTATTTAATATTCTTTTGATATTTCTCCATGTTCTCTCACGATCCTTTGGACTAATCATTTGAAGGGCATTCAAACCCTTATTAAAATCGTCTTGAGTATATCCAAAAACTTTAAAGGCATTTTGATTAACAAAAGTAAGGTTCCCTTGCACATCAGTTTCACAAATAACTTGTGGTAATAAATTAGCTAAATCTTTATATTTTTGTTCAGATTCCTTTAATTTTTCTTCTGTTTTCTTACGCTCTGTTATATCTTGAAAAATACAATGAATTTGCTTGAAGTTTCCATTCTCATCATAACTAATATTCCCATCAAACAAGACTATAGCGTGACTACCATCCTTTTTTACAACCCCAAATTCTTCTTCACAAATTTCTCCTGTCTCCTTGAATTTATGAAAAGTCGTATTAAAAACTTCTAAGTATTCAGAATCAATAAAATTCCCAAAAAATTTACCAATAACTTCTTCTTTAGAATATCCGAAAAAATTGATCCAAGCTTTGTTAACTTCCAAAATGTTACCATTAAAATCTAAAGATAGATATCCCAATGGGGCATTTTCGTAAAATAATTTAAATTTTTTCTCTGATTCTTTTAACTTTTGTTCTATCTCCTTTCGCTCTGTAATATCAAATATAACACCATCAATATAGCAAGGATTTCCATTATCTCCTCTGATAGGTCTACCGCGCTCAAAAAACCATTTTAATTCTCCGCTTTTGTTATTTATGCGATACTCTACTTCAAACGGAACATTATTTTCTATAGCATCTTTAACAATGTTTATTACATTTAATCTATCTTCAGGCAAAATTAACGGGTCAATAGAACAAACAATTCCTTTTTCTAAATCCTCAGGATTATAACCAGTCATGGTTTGAATCATGTCATTAAAGAATATCATTCGATTGTCGTCCGCAATTAAAACTCTATAAACTATTCCTGGTAGATTTTCAGAAAGCCTACGAAAAGAATTTTCTCCATTATTTAAATCACTTAAAACCATTTTTGAATCTCAACTCGGAAAGATTAAAGAGAAAATTAAATAGCATTATTCTCTTTAAGACAAAAAATAAATTGAAATAATATTATTTAATAATTTTGTAAAAATACATATTTAAGTAAATAAAAAGTCACAAAAATATGAAAAAAAAAAAAACTTTTTTATCAAATAAAGATTTTAATTGTACAAAATTCAATTCTAAGTTAAAAAAATTGAACAATGATATTGTATAAGCCAAAATTATTATAATTTTTATAATAATTTGTGTAGTAAATACTAAAAGAATAGCCTCACATCAATTCTTACCAAGATATACCTTTTAAAAAGCGTAGATCATTTACAATTTGTTTAAATTCGTGATTAGGAACCTCCATGAAAGCATAAAACTCATTTTGCCAAAATGCTTTTCCTGAAGTAGACGATCGAATATCTTCAGCAAACTTTATCGAATTCCTTACTGGGATTAAAATCTCAATAATAGCCTGATAATCCTTTTCTTGATTTACATTCTTTATTTTCGCGGAATACTTCGAAAGTAACGAAAGCGTGTTTTTTATATAATCGGGGGGTAATTGAATAATTGTGTGATATATCGGCTCAAGAAGGATTAGTTCAGCTTGATTTAAAGCCTTTTTGATGGCATCGTAGAACAGCGTGGATAATTCCGTATAAGCGTTTTCTTCGTTAAGTTCAGCGATGGATAATTCTTTAATTTTAATTTTAATTCCAGTAATTTTTTCACCACATAAAAACCCGGTTGAAATAATCTTACCTACGATTTCTTCTATAGTTTCTTTATAAATGGGGGTAAGATATTCATCCATTTTATAAAAAAGTAGGTTGTTATTTTCAAAATGCCCCCAGAAGTTTTGAATTTCCTCTAATGTTAATTCTGTATGTTCCTCAAATAGTTCTTTCAATCTCGCCTTAGGTTTAATTACTGCTAAATCATGAGTTTGTAAAAACCTTGAAGTCTTGTCCTTTATTCTTTCAATTTTAAGTTGAAGAGAATTCCTGCTATTTTGCGATTTTACGGAGACAAGTGAAGAATCATACTTACAAGATTCTTTGAACACAGCACGTGGTTCCGAAATAGAAACATTAATACCTCGTTTTTCTATTTCATTTGCTGTGACTTCAAGATGTAGCGGTCCAACTCCCGAAAGCAAGAATTCGCCGTTTTCCTCGTTAATTTCAAATTTAAGGTTTGGGTCTTCTATTAATAAGTTTTCAATTAGTTCCTTCATTCTGTCAAGTTCTCGTAAATACTCCGGCTCGATTGAGACGGTTACTACAGGAGTAGATACGTATTTAACATCTTCAAACGGAACCATTATACTGGCAAAGTCTTTGTCGATTAGTGTTTCACCGCTTTGTAATCGCTTTAATCCTTCAACTGCTACAATGTTACCAACAGGTATTTGTTCAACTTGTTCTCTTCTTTGTCCCATAAAGAGAGCTGTCCTTCGGATTGTATCATAATTGTTTTCTCTTACCAAGAAAACTTCATCTTTCATCGAGCACATTCCGGAAAAAATTCTGCCCGTCCCTATTAAAGTGTGTTTATCTACTTGTACCTTGCTTAAACAAATAATTGTAGGTCCTTCAGGATCACAATTTATCATAGCTTTTCCAATATCCGACTCTAAATCTCCCTCCCAGATCTTTCCAATTCTGTAAGTTTGCGCTTCTTTAGGATTGGGGAGATGGTCAACTACCATTTCTAATATAGCGTTATGTATTGGAAAATAAACTGCTAAATCAGCATAACTCTCTTTTGTGTAAGTTTCTTTCTGATAACGAGTTCTAATATCAGAAAATTTTACCTCGTTATTTTCTAAAATACTTAATGTAAAACCCCATTTGTGGAGCGCTGAGCCGAATGCAACATTTCCATCGGCAGGAGATACTTGCCACTCTTTTTTAAAGGGTTTATCTGCGTATCTTTTAATAAGAGTATTAAAATCTTTAATAATCCTTGTATATTTTTTTCTTATTTGTTCATCTGTTAGCTTCAACTCTCGGATGAGGCGATCTACTTTATTAATATAAAGTACTGGTTTCACACCTTCCTGTAGAGCTTGTTTAATAACCGTTTCAGATTGAGTTATTATTTCCTCAACAGCATCAACAACTACTACAACCCCGTCTATTAATCTTAGAGCGCGAGTCACTTTCCCACTGAAATCCAAATGTCCAGGCGTATCGACGAGGTTTATGAGAAATGGTTCATGGTCTTCTAGTGATTTTTCGTAGTATAATGAAATATTAGTAGATTTCATCGTGATCCCACGAGTTTGTTCTTCCTCTAAATAATCTAAAGCACGAGCTTCGCCAGCTAAATCAGGCGATAGTAACCCTGCTTCACTCAAAAGTGAATCTGAAAGTGTTGTTTTACCGTGATCGATATGACCTACGAATCCTATGTTTCTAATATTCTGGGTTTTTTCCATCATATTCAGAATTTCTGAAATCTCCTTCCGACGAGGCATTTTTACTTTTTTCTCTTGTTAATTGTTAATAATATATTACTTACCATGAGTGATTTGATTAAAATTTTAGGGTTATTTAAGGAAATTAGGAGCGGGAAATGAAAATTCTCATTACTCAAGATCTTCTTCATTAAGTTATGGAATCCACCATAATTTCAGTTGGGTCAGAGCTTTCAACGAATTCATTTCCCGCATGATAAATATAGATGAACTATATTTCAAATTCGCCATCTATTATAACAAGTCTTTCTTTAATATGCAACCTTTTATTACAAAATAATTCGATCGCTTTAGGGAAAATTTTATGCTCCCATTCTAAAACTCTTGATCCTAAAGCATCTTCAGAGTCAGTATCATAAACAGGAACGCATTTTTGGATAATTATTGGACCATGATCCGATTGATCATCAACGAAATGAACAGTACATCCCGAAACTTTGACTCCATAATCTAACGCATCTCTATGAGCGTGCATCCCTTTAAATGAAGGTAATAGCGCGGGATGAATATTCATAACATTACCGTTAAAAGCTTCAATAAACATTCCGCTTACTAATCTCATGTAGCCTACCAAAACGATTAATTCGCAATTATACTTTTGAAACACCTCTATCATTTTTTTGTCATATTCTTCCCTCGGAAGATGAAGATACTTATCAGACTCAATTAGCTCATAGGGAATGTTATGAGTCTTTGCTCGCTCTATACAAAATGCACCCGCTTTGTTGCATATAAGTATTTCCACGCTTGCCTTTTTTTTTAAAATACCATTTTTACAGGCTTTAATTATAGCTTCTAAATTAGAACCCGAACCACTAGCAATAGCGCCTATTTTCAATTCTGTCATAAATTTTTCTAATCCTCATTATTAAAAAAAGTTTACATTTGAATAAATAGAAGGGTAATTTAACACCATCTATAATGAAAATGTTTTTATTTGATTAATTTATATAATATATAGAAATTAGAATTAATTCACTATTAAATTTAATCTCTGGTATTTGTACCAATATCTAAGAATTATTCTATTTGTTCAAAAATATCATTAAATGAATAAACATAACTGCATATATAATTTTAAAGGAGTTTGTAATTAAGTTAATTCAATTAATTCAATCTAATAAATATCAAATAATTCTAAATTAAATCAAAATTCATTAGCTTTTACATTTTAAAATCAATAAATTGAATTATATAAAAGAATTGAAAATATATGAGTTTCGAATCAGAACTACAAAGAATTAAAGAACAGATTATTCAATATCTTCCTTCCGATATAAAAGTAAAAAAAATCGAATTTGAGGGTCCTGAAATAGCTGTTTACTCGGAGAATACAAATCTTGACATAATTGAGAGTTCCGATGTTCTGAAGGATTTAGCTAAATCTATGCGAAAAAGAGTGGTATTTCGATGGAATGTAGAAGAACGCAAAGATCCCTCTGAGACTGAAGAATATATTAAAAATTTGATTAGTGAGGATGCAGAAATTACAAACATTGAATTTGATCATACACGCGGCGAAGTTATTATAGAATCGGTAAAACCAGGATTAGTCATTGGCAAGAAAGGTGTAAATTTAAAAGAAATTAGATTGAATACCTTCTGGCAACCAAGAACCATCCGAACTCCTCCTCTTGCTTCAAGAACTATTAGTTTAATTAGACAAATGCTTTCCAAAGAAAGACAACATCAAAAAGATATACTCCTAAATATTGGAAAACGAATCCACAGACCTACTCTGTTCAAGGAATTGGATATACGACTAACTGCGTTAGGTGGATTTAGAGAAGTCGGAAGATCTTGTATCTTAATGCAAACGAGGGATAGCAATATTCTCTTAGATGTTGGTTTGAATGTGGGGAACAAAAACGATCAATTTCCTAATTTTGATATCCCCGAATTCTCTCTAAGAGATTTAGATGCTGTTATTATTTCCCATGCTCATTTAGATCACAGTGGTATGGTTCCATACCTATATAAGTATGGATACAGAGGTCCAATCTATTGTACTCTTCCAACTCGCAACTTATCAACGATGTTACAATTGGATTTCGTCCAGATTTGTGAAAAAGAGGGAATTCCAATGCCATACTCGAAGAGAGATGTGAAAAGCGCCGTACTCCATACTATACCTCTCTCATGGGGAAAAGTCACTGACATTGCTCCCGATATAAAATTAACGCTTCATAATTCCGGGCATATATTAGGATCATCGCTAATTCACCTCCACTTCGGAAAAGGAGGGTATAATTTCGTATATACTGGAGATATGAAGTACCAAAAAACTCGGTTGCTCGAAAAAGCCGCTGTAAAGTTTCCCCGCGTTGAAAGTTTACTTATTGAGTCAACTTATGGCGGACCGCAAGATAGGATTCCCAGCAGGCAGGATTCTGAGCATGAACTTAGGCAAATTTTAAATTCAACATTTAAGCGAGGTGGTAAGGTGCTCATCCCTGTGTTAGCCGTAGGAAGAGCTCAAGAGCTAATAATTGTATTAGAAGAGTTCATATCGAAGGGTATCATCGATCAAGTTCCCATCTTTCTAGACGGTCTAATCTCCGAAGCAACAGCGATACACACTGCAAATCCTGATTTTCTTAGCTTAGACTTAAGAGAGAAGATATTACACCAGGGTAAAAATCCATTTCTTAGTGATTTTTTCACTACAGTCTCAGCTCGTGATGAAAGGGACAATGTTATAATGGGTGAACCTTGTGTAATTCTAGCGACGAGCGGTATGTTAATTGGTGGTCCATCGGTACAATATTTAAAAGCACTCGCAGAAGACAAAAACAACTCTCTAATATTCGTATCTTATCAAGTGAACGGCACTTTGGGCTCGAGAATACAGCGTGGTTTCCGCGAAATTCAATATACGAACGCTAAAGGGAGAACCCAGCTAGTAAGATTAAACTTAAATGTATTCACGCTAGAGGGATTCAGCGGTCACTCGTCAAGAAGTCAAATATCCCAATTCCTACGCAGAATTCAACCCAAACCTAAGCTTGTCATAACAAATCACGGCGAAGAGAGCAAATGTGTGAGTTTATCAACGATGATTCACAAAAAGCTAAGGAAGGCAACTAAAAGTCCGAAGAATCGAGAAACAATACTCCTAAAATAAGAGCTAATAGATACTTTTTTCATTTTATATTTAATTGTTATAAACTCGTGAAAAATTCACATAGAATTGTCCTAATTTATATTATTAGAAAAATATAAGTAAACACTAATGATAATTATTTTTCAAAAGAGTTGATTTTATGCCGTCAATCGAATTAAAAATAGAAATAGATTCACCTGTGGAGAAGATATACGAAATTCTTAACGATTACTTGAACCTGCCAAGGTGGAATATAGTTGTAACAGAATGTACACAGCTTGAACCTAAAAAATACTTCCTGAAAACGAATGTCGGAGATGTGACAAACACTGAAATAGAAAATATACCCCATGAAAAAATGACATCCATTCAAGAGGGTAGCCCGATGCAAAAAATGGGATATATTTTCGAAGATAAAGGTGCTTCTACGAATGTCACATTATGGGCTGAATTTGAATTGGAAGATCAAAGAAACATTATGGAAATGGCTGGAGACTTATTTTTAAAAAGTCTAAAAGTATACGCTGATTATCTCGGTTCTGGTGGAAACCCAGAAGAATATAAGAAGTCTTTTAGTAAAATTAAAAAAGCATAAATGGATTTCCACTAATTTTTTTAATTTCTAATTTACTAGAAAAAACTATGGTTGATAGATATCTTTTTATAGAAAATAGAAAATCCACGCATCTCATTTAGGAAGATCAATTTTTTTAACCAGCAATTATTTATTAATTTAAAATTGAACATGTGATATCTTTGAGATTTAAAAAGTTAAAAGTAAGGGAAAATGCAATTACAATCACCCGAAGGATTATTCAGATTTTAGCTTTTTTAATTGTCAATTACTTAATTCTCGAGGCTATTTTACCAATTAATTTATTAAGTTTAGAAGGAATTACTAAAGTTTTACCTATTTTAAATTCACCAAGAAATCCTTTATCTAAAGGTGGAGGAATTTTAGAATATATCTTTTTTTCCATTGCAGAAGGAGTTTTTCCTTTTTTCCTTATCGCAGTTTTATTATTGGTTTTATTATTCTCGAATCGATTCTTTTGCGGCTGGATATGTCCTATAGGTTCGATTCAAGATGTGTGTGCTGCGATCCCTACTAAAAAAAGGAAATTTAAGATAAAGACACATAAAACTCTGTTAAACATAAAGTATGTATTCCTAATTATTACTATTATCATTATTTTCCCTCTAGGGATTACAAAAAACGCAAATATTTTGTTTTACATAGATTTTAAAGCCCAGTTAGGTACTTTCGCTCAACAACCCATTGGATTTTTTTCGCTTTCGGAATTTATCTTCGTTTATTTCCCCTACTTAGTCCAGAATATCTTTCTTCCAGCACAATTTGGTGCTCTCGAATTTGGAGGTTATGTCGTCTTAATTTTTTACTCATTGATTATTGTATTGTCAGTTTGGTATCCAAGAATATACTGCAGGTACATATGCCCATTTGCAGCGATTTCTTCGGCAGTTGCAGAATATTCCTTTTTAAAACTAGCGCGTAACCCCGTTAAGTGTGTAGGACGATCGGAATGCGGTATTTGTGAGGATGTCTGTCCGAAACAAATACGAATATTAGATGAAAAATTTGATTTCTTTACAGGTAAAGGTGAATGTAATTTTTGCTTAGAATGTAAGGAGAAATGTCCTTATGGCGCAGTAGAGATCAAATTTGGAAATGTATAAGATGCTTAAAATATTTCTATTAAAATTCAAGTGATTAATTGCGTGGACCCTAAAAATCTTAAAATTTATACACTTCATATGAGAAGAGATTCAGATATCGGAGACTTGGCTGTATCTGATTCACAAGCAGTAAGATATTACGAAGA
>JAUWZR010000128.1 GCA_030615235.1 Promethearchaeota archaeon | reverse complement strand
AATTTCCGAAGGTCTACCTCGGATAAATCGGACTCCAATTTCTTGAGTAGATTTATACATTTCTTCAAAATTTAATCCTGGAGTTCGTACGTCTATATAACAAATCGTAATATCGGTGTCAGGATACATATCTTTGAGTATATGAGCGTTTTTTATAGCAAATTTGCAACATACCCCTGTACAATACTTATTGCCAACTTGATCGTTTCGACTCCCAACGCATTGAATCATTACGATACTCTTAGGTAGTTTTCCGTCAGATGGTCGTAATATTTCACTATTCGTTAAAGAAGTTGGTGATAACATTCTTTCTAATTTTAATTGAGTAATAACATCTTCATATCCCTCTTGTCCATAGTGATATGGTTCTATTTCCGTAGGATCGTACTCGCTATAACCAGCAGCTACTACAATCGATCCAACTTTCACCGTTTTAGTCTCAGGTTCCATCGAAAAATCAACCGCTTGGACCGGGCATACGCTAATGCATGTTTTACATTCAATACAATTTTTCTTGTCCCTTACGAATGTTGCAGGAATCGCTTGAGGATATGCTTTGTAAATAGCGTTTCTCATAGACATTCCACTATCCCACTCACTTGGTACTTCTACTGGGCAATTTAATGAGCAATCACCACATGAAGTACAGTTATCTTTCACGTATCGAGGTTTAATTTCGATTTCAACTTCAAAATTCCCCATCGAACCCCCAATAGCTTTAATCTGAGCATTTGTATAAAGCTCAATTAATGGATGATTCGCTACCCCGTTGGTTAGAGGAGAGATCGAACATTGGGGGCATTCTAAAGTTGGAAATGTTTTATTCATTTGAGTCATGTGCCCTCCTATTGTAGAGTTTTTCTCGACTAAAAACACGGGTATTCCTAATTCTGCTAAATCATGAGAAGCTCTTAGTCCTGCGATACCCGCACCAATAACTAATGCTGCCTTAGTGGTCGGAATTCGTTTAGTTTCTACATCTTCGAGTTTTCGAGACCGATTCACTCCAGCTTCTACCAGTCGAAGCGCTTTTGCAGTCGCTTTATCTTGTTCTTTTTTATGAACCCAACTACAGTATTCTCGAACATTTACTTGTTGGTGTCTATGTTTATTAATCCCTTCTTCAGCGATGGCTCTCGCGAAAGTTTTACCATGCTGATTTTTCGAACAACTTGCGACTACAGTTCTATTAACCCCTAATTCCTTAATTGAATCTTTAACCATCTGAACCCCTGGTTTTGAACACATAAACATATAATGCTCTGCTTTTACCACATTTGGTAATGTCTTTGCGTAGTCTGCCACTTGTGCGACATCCACAATCCCGGCAATGTTGTGACCACAATGACAACAAAAAACAGCAATTCTGGGTTCTTCCGATTCTTCCGATTCTATTTCAATTCCTTCCATTTTATCTTCTTTAACGGTCATCTATGCAGCCTCCTCTTCTTTTGTGACTTCTTCTAAACCAAAATTATAATCCTTTCCCATCAATTGATATTGAAGACCGACGAATTCCCGATCCAATCCCATACAGAATGCAACCAATTGAGAAAGATGAATTACTGGATAATCATAATTACAACCCTTATTCTTGTTTAATTGATCTTGCGCTGTCTCATATTCTAAATGACAAAATGGGCATATGTCAAGTATAAAATCAGGTTCCGCATCATTAATATTCTTCATTTTTTCTTCAAAGATCGTATCACTCGCTTTCGCATCATACGCTTTTACACCACCACCAGCACCGCAACAAGTAAGCTGTTCTTTAAATCTAACTGATTCGACACCTAATACCTCAATGAATTCTTCAATTATCGTAGGTCCTTCTGAACTTTCAATCTCTCGAATTCTTGTAGGTTTTAGAAAATGACAGCCATAATGTATAGCGGCACGCGCGTTCGCTTTTCGAACAATTTTATCTTCAATACCCCATGGACCAACTTCGTAACCTAGTACTTCAGTGACATGTCTCACATCAATCGTACCTTTAAATTCGTAATCTCCAAGCAGTTTTAGCTTCTCGTTTACTATTTCTCTATGCTCTTCGTTCTCTTTCAAATGTTTATTTATTTCTTGGAGCGTTCCAAAACATCCATTACATACCGTAAGAATATCCGCATCCATTTTTTCAGCAATACAGAGATTTCTCGCACCTGCTACCATCCAATCTATTTTATTAAATGATCGAAATACTCCTGGAGCTGGACAACAAGTCGCACGCTCCATTTCTAAAATCTCGTATCCTAGCTTTTTCATTACAAATTTCGTCGCTTTTTCAATTGCGGGATATCTATTTGGCATGATGCATCCGAGAAAAAATGAAAATGTTTTTTCTTTAACCATTTCTTACTTCTCCTCTCCCTTCTTTTTCTCCTCCTTAACAGGAGGCAAATCAAACAAGTGTTCTTCAAATTTTTTTAAATCTTTATCATCTCCCTCTTGCTTATATTTAAACGCAGTTGGAGGGAGTTCTTCTAATCCTAATTCGACCCTTCGCTTTCTAATCTCGTCATTAATTGGTACGGCGTGTCCAAAGTTTTTCAAATAACCAACGACCGCTCTATGATTAGGGGATATATTTCCTCTTTTAGTAGCGTAATTTCTTAATTCCATTATGACATCAGTTGGTCTTACATCTCTTGGACATCGCTCGTAGCAATTATAACATGTCGTGCATAACCAAATATCAGGATCTTCAAGCACCGATAAATCACCAAGCACTACTTTACGGAGTATCGACCGGGTCTTTAACGCAGTCCATCTACCGCTTTCACAACTAGCGGTACACGTACCACACTGTATACATTGCCAGATATTCGACCTCCTTTCAATATCTTTAAAAAACTCTTTATCAAAATCTTGTTCGGTCTTATATTCTCGGCGATTTTCTTCCGTTTTTGCCATTTTTTCCACCATTTTATTAACTTGAATAAAAAAAAAAAAATTTTTAAAAAATTTAGTTATAATGAGACTATTTTTGAATTTGCACTAAGCTCTAAGAACCCAGCAGCACCAATAGGATCTTCTACATAATCCCACATTTCTTCCCTTTTGATGTTCATTAAATCCATCGTCATTTGACACGGATAGAGTTTCATATTTCCGTTTTCTACAGCATCTTTAATCATTGCCCATGGATCCTCCATCCCAAACTTCCCTAACTTCTTTCTAAACATCATTCCGCCCATTCCTTTCATACCGGTAAACATACCTGCTGATTTAGGCTTGAATTTCCTTTTCAAAAGATGTAAACCCCAGAATGTAAAAAAGAAGTTCATTTTGACGTCCATTGCGTCTCCAGTCGTACCGAGAATTAACGCCATCCCAAACTTTTCGAAGGATCTATCACTTACAATAAAACTTATACCATTTTCTTCTGCCATTTTATTCACTTTTTTTGTTTTTTTTTTATTTGTTTTTTTTTTAAATTTTGTATTATTTTCTTACTATAAATTATCAAAAAATCTATTTTGTATTCTTGGAGTTATTACATCCAAGATATTATCTTTGGCGTTACATCCAAATTATCTATCAGATCGTCATATTCAATAGGCTTAACCTTATCGTGAATATCTTCCAAACCTATACCACGAGCTTGTAAATCAGGTATCATCGCATACACAGTTATATTCATGTTGAGCAGTTCTTCCATTTTTTTTGGAATTTTGCCTTTCTTGTTAATTCCAATTACTCCATCGTGGATTAACACAAATCCAATCTGCGAACCTTTGTTAATTTGCGCTTTTAATATCGGTAATAAACGCTCTAAATGCGTCCCTGTCATTTCGCTATAGCCAAATAAATACAATACTTTTCTATTTTCGGACATTTTTTATTCTCCTCTATTAAAATCTAAAGCTTGTATCAGCGTTTTCAATTAGATCAACAACTTCATCGATGTTAATAATCTTCAAATTTTCGTACTCAACCAAGTCATCGGCACTCATCCCAGCATCTTCTAAAGCTTGGTCTACTACATATAGTTCTAAGTCCGATAAGTCTGCGATTTCCATAATTTCGTCTAATGTGTCCATTCCAATTGCTTCTGGTTTTGCGTTTTTGTTGAGTAAATACACAGCGTCTCCTGTAAATACGATTTGACAGTTAACATATTCTCCAAGCGCAACAAATCCCGAACCGATACGAATCGCTTCCAGTGCGGAATTTTTGCCCATAGGCGATTGATCAGTTATTATTACTACAGATTCTATCATTTTGCTCAATTCCCCGTACCAAATACAATTATTTTATCTGATTCTACAGCCCAATTAGAAAAGTCTCCTAATCCTTCTTCTGTGGCTCCTTCAATGAAATTTGATTCATTTAATCCCGTTAAACTTACCCAGGTTGAACAACCTGCTACTGGAATATTGTTATCAATTGTAAATTTTTCTAGCTTTTTAGGAACATCTCTTATAGACGTGCCACAACTAATATCTCCCTTAATGTTGTAAACGCCAGTTCCAAAGAAAAAAAATCCTTTAATTATGTGTCCCTTCTTTATCAAAGATTTGCACATTTCAATTAACGAGTCAGTTGCTTCAAATTTATAAGGTTCAGTACTAATAAAGAATGAATATGTTGTCATTATTAACCCCTTTTCTCGTAAGTTTAAGGTTTAAGCCTTTTGGATCATAAAAGTTATTTGTTCGCCAGCTTCTTTTGTTTCGAGTATCTTATCACCAATCTTATTTACAAGAGCAGGCACATCTTTTAAGGCTCCTCTGTCGTCGGTAATTAACTCGAGAGTTTGTCCTGAACTCATTTTCTTTAATTCCTTTTTTGTCATGAGCACAGGCATAGGGCACTTTTTTCCTAATGTATTAAGTACTAAATCTGCCAATTTTTTACACTTCCTTAGCTTTTTTTTCAGTTTTTATCGATATCACATTCTATGATCATGATATCATTAAGTTTACAAATTATAAATGTTATTTAAATTTTAACCTTCATTTATAAAGGGAGTTATGATTCGTAAACTTTCATTTATAAAGGTGGGTAAAAATTTAAATTGTAGATAATCTTATTTTAAATAAAGTTGTTAAAAAGCAAATATTCTAATAATAACGAAATTTAATTTCTTAGTTATAACAAAAAGAGACTGGTAGTAATGGCAAGCATGCCCAAATTGGTCGAATTGGATAATATAGATAAGGAGATTTTGCGTATTTTACAATTTAATGCAAAAACATCGCTTAAAGATATTGAAGAAAAAGTTGAGCTAAGCACTACTTCAATTAAAAAACGAATTGATCGATTAATAGAAAAACACGTGATTAAACAATATATTGCTCTGATTGATTGCCGACATTTAGGTTACCGAGAAATGGTCATGGCTTCTCTTAGGATTAATTCGTCTCATCCACTAGAACAGGTCAAAGAACAAATTGAAACAATGGAAAAAATAAAGTTTGCTTATGTTATAACAGGTGATTATCCTATTTTTGTAATGGCTAAATGCCTTGACCATGGCGATTCGATGGAGATTATCGAGAATTTAAGGAATATTCCCGGTGTAGAAGAAGTCAAAACTCAAATTGTATTAGATAAAATCAAGGAAGACCCTTCCGTAATTATCCCTGAATAGTAAAATATTAGATTTTTGATATTCCGAACAAATCCATTTTTAAAACTCGTTTTTAAAATCATTTTTAAATTATAATTTTTTCTATTCTTTTTATTTTAATTATTGCATAAAAACTTCATTATCATTCCAATGGATTTTATAATACTTAATTAACATGAGAGTATTAATCTCAAAAAAACTAAATGTGATTTGAATGAGTTTTGAAGAAGATTTTGATGAAGAATTAGAACCAGTTAAATCCAAAACACCAGCTTCAAAGACACCTTCCTCAGGGAAAAAGTCCAGCTTATACTTTATGTCTACTATCGGTCCTGGTGAAAAGAAAGAAAAATTGACCGTGAATGATTCCAATAACGTCAGCGACATCAAGCAAACCTTAGGAAATTTATTCGGTTTAGATCCAGATGAATTTCACTTGTCAACGGGGGGAGTTACCATGGATGATAATGATCAATTAAGAGACTATAATTTAAGTAATGGTGACGACATTCTCTTAATTCCTGCCAGTACTGCTGGATGTTTTGAGTAAATCAAATTTCTATCTAAAGTTAATTTTTTTTTTCTATTGATATCACATCAAATTAATTAATAATCGATGAGTTTTATTCTTTTAAAAACGAATAATGAGGGAGTAGTCCCTCATGAATAAGTCATGGAAAATGCTAAAAAGAGATTGGAACAATGATTGAAATAGAATGGTCATTAAAAACAGAAAATGATTTGAACGCGATTAATGATTATATTGCTTAACAAGTTCATGAATTTTGATGCTTTTTATTTCGTTTTCTTTTACTAAATCTAGTTTATTAGTAAATGTTTCGAGAAACCACACATTAAGGGAACTTGATAAAACCACTTTGGTAAAAAAGTATATATTATTTGTCTTACTTTATTTATATATAAGGGTAATATTATGACGATAATTAACTTTAAAGTAGATGAGGAAAAAAAGAAAAAAATCGAGCAAGTTGTTGAAATAAAGGGATATAAAAGTGTTAGCGAGTTTATAAGAGAAGCGATTGATGAAAAAATAAATTTTCAAAAAGTTGTAGATAATTTTATTAAAGAAAATCCTCCATTGGATAAAAAAAAAATAACCATTCCAGATTTTATTCCCGATGGAAAGTATTTAGGAATAGCACGTAATGAAATAGTTGTAATAGGAGATACTATAAAGGAGGTAATGGAAAAACTTTATTCTAAATTTCCGCAAGCTGCTTCGGGGATTATAAGAAAAGGAATGGAAATGCCCGTTTTCGAAACTTTATTTTCACTATTTTCTGTGGAAAATACAAAATGTTATAATCAAGCGAGATTTGACAAAAATTATTATCCATTATTAGAGATATTTGTGGAAATAAATGGAAATACAAAAAAAATATTTGGACTAATAGATACAGGGGCAACGATTATTGCGTTAGACAAGAGCCTATTGAACGATTACGATTTAAAACCAGTCAGAAGAACTGAAGTCTATACTGCAAACAAAATTACTGAATTATCCATTTACAACGCAAAATTCAGTCATAATGGGCATTCTTATAATCTAGATTTTGCTGTTACTGAAATGGTTGACTTATTCGGAATAAAAGCATTAATCGGCAAAAATTTCATTGATAAATTTAATTTATTGATATTAGGTAATGAGAAATTATTTTGCCTTCAACCCTTAGATTAAGTAATAATATCTAGACTTTTATCTCCACTAAGATTTTTGATGATTTTATAATAATATCAAATTTTTCTATTTTTTTAAAAATGAG